>CAMNFR010000001.1 GCA_946537305.1 uncultured Lachnospiraceae bacterium
CCGTCTTTACCTTAAAAAGGATTTTGTCCGTTTTCTGAAAAACCTCAGAAAAGCTTTAACGCGCCATATGTCTGTGTCGGTCTTTGTGCAAGCACAAGCCCGCCCCAGCCGCATGGCACTGCTTTTATAAAGAATTTTCAGGGTTGGAATACACTGTTTATTTGTCAAGGTTCTGTGCTGTTCCGGAGGCGTTTTGTGTACCGCTCTCGGCGACAGCTTCCATAGATTACCACTTGCCCAAGCTTTTGTCAAGCGCTTTTTTCAAGTTTTTTCAAAAGTTTTTCTCAAGGCCTTTTTCTGTCACTATGAACTGTTTGTCGGGACATTTTCTGTCTCACGACTTCAAAAGCCAGAACTCCTGCCGCCACGGACGCATTCAGGGAATCAATATCACCCTTCATCGGGATAGATACGATCATATCGCAGTGCTCCCGCACCAGACGGGATACACCTTCTCCCTCATTGCCGATCACCAGTCCCAGGGGGCCGGTCAGATTAGAGCGGTACATAGATTCTCCGCCCATATCGGCACAGGCAAACCACATCCCGGCTTCCTTCATCTGTTCCATGGTCTGCACCAGATTGGTGACCTTTGCCACAGGCGTATAATGCAGCGCGCCGGCAGAGGCTTTCGCTACAGTGGCTGTAAGACCCACGGCACGGTTCTTGGGAATGATCACGCCGTGCGCGCCGGCCAGGTTCGCCGTACGAATAATCGCACCCAGATTGTGGGGATCTTCTATTCCATCCAACAGAAAGACAAAGGGCTCTTCTCCCTTTTCCTCTGCCTTCTTCATGATATCCTCTACAGTTGCATATTTATAGGAAGCAACACTTGCGATCACGCCCTGGTGACTGCCCGTGGCAGACATCTGATCCAGTCTCTCCTTCGGCACGAACTTGATGATGGTATCCGCCTTTTTGGCTTCCCGGAAGATGGTCCGGATGGGACCGTCCTGACAGCCGTCCAGAAGATAGACCTTATCCACTGTCAGACCGGCACGAAACGCCTCCAGGACGGAATTCCGGCCTTCCAGAGTATTCTCCCCCACAGACCTGCTGTTTTCTCCCGCAGGCTTCCTTTCATGGTCACGGTCTTTCCTGTTCCTGGTATGGTCTTTCTTATAATGATCGTTCATGATGTCTCCTCTGTTTTTTCAATCCCCATTCTGATCAACCAGAACAGCCGTTCCGTCTCCTCTTGCCAGTACAGATGTCCCAGCAGACATTCCAGGCCGGTCGCCAGATGATAATCCCCGGGAGCGGCATGCTTTGCTAACGTATGCGGGTTGGCGTTTCTCCCACGACGCAGAACGGCCTCTTCCTGCGGTGTCAGCAGCTTTTCCTGCAGCAGGGCCCGTGCGATCGCTGCCTGACGGCCGGCGTTTACCAGCCGGGTCTTCTCCCGGCTGATCTCACTCGGTTTTCTCCCGGTCTGCGTCAACAGGGTCCGAATGACCAGTTCATACACGGCATCTCCCAAAAAAGCCAGAGACAGGGCCGGAAGCTCTCTTCCGTCCCTGTCCTCCAGACTGAATTCCTTTAAAATGGATTGTTTCATGCGCGGCTCCACTTAACGCCTTCACGGGTATCCTTCAGCTGAATGCCCATTTCCGCCAGCTGGTTGCGGATCTCATCGGCACGCGCAAAATTCTTGGCCTTTCGAGCCGCCTGGCGCTCCTCGATCAGTGCTTCAATGTCCGCATCCAGGATTTCTTCCTTCTTCTCCGTGATGATACCGAATACATCGCAGAGGGTATGCATTTTTTCAGAGAAATATGCCACGGTGTCCGCCGTGCTGCTCTCAGTCACCACGGTATTTGCCAGTTTGACCATCTCAAAGAGCGCGGCAATACCATCTGCCGTGTTGAAATCATCATCCATGGCATCCTCAAACTTTTTAACCAGCGCATCGACAGCGTCCTTTGCCTCAGCAGAAAGCTCCCCGGCGGGTGCCTTTGCCTTCATCTCATCAACACGCTGCACAGCCGTCACAATGCGGTCCAGACCATTCTTGGCAGACTGCATCAGCTCGGCAGAGAAATTCAGCGGGCTGCGGTAATGCGCGCTGAGCATAAAGAAGCGCAGCACCTGAAGATCATACTTTTCGCTGACCTCACGTACGGTAAAGAAGTTGCCCAGGGATTTGGACATTTTGGTGCCATCAATATTCAGGAAGGCATTGTGCATCCAGTAGTGTGCGAACGTTTTTCCACTGGCAGCTTCACTCTGGGCGATCTCATTTTCGTGGTGCGGGAAGACCAGATCCTCTCCGCCGCCGTGGATATCGATCTCTTCTCCCAGGTATTTCTTGCTCATCACGGAGCACTCAATGTGCCATCCGGGACGGCCCTTTCCCCAGGGAGAATCCCAGTAAGGCTCTCCCTCTTTTTTGGGCTTCCACAGCACAAAGTCCATGGGATCCTCTTTTTCATCCTCACCGGTCACCAGAAGAGTACGGTTCCCGCTCTGAAGATCATCGATATTCTTCCCGGAAAGCTTGCCGTAATCTGCAAATTTGCGCACACGGTAATAGACCGTGCCGTTCACCTCGTAGGCATAGCCTTTTTCGATCAGACCGGAGATCATTTCGATCATACCATCGATTTCCTGGGTCGCCAGCGGATGCGTGGTGGCAGGCATGACATTCATGCCCTCCATGTCCTTTTTGCACTCGGCAATATAGCGCGTGGAGATCACGGAGGAATCCACGCCCTCTTCCTGCGCCGCCTTGATGATCTTGTCGTCCACATCCGTGAAGTTGGAAACAAAATTGACCTCATAGCCGCGGTACGCGAAATAACGCCGCACTGTATCGAAGAAGATCATAGGGCGGGCATTGCCGATATGGATATAGTTGTAGACCGTAGGGCCGCACACATACATGCGTACCTTTCCGGGCTCCAGAGGAACGAATTCCTCTTTTCTGTGATTCATGGTATTAAAGATTTTCATTGTTATACCTCGCCGTCCCTTCGGGTATATGCCCTAGAAACGGAACTTATCCTCAAAATAGCTCTTCAGTTCCGCGATCGGTACTCTGACCTGCTCCATGCTGTCACGGTCACGCACGGTCACGGCGCCATCATTTTCGGAATCAAAATCGTAGGTCACGCAGAAAGGCGTACCGATCTCATCCTGTCTGCGATAGCGCTTGCCAATATTTCCTCTGTCATCATATTCGCAGTTGTAATATTTGCACAGATCCAGATAGACCTTTTCCGCCTGCTCGCCTAGCTTTTTGGAGAGCGGCAGCACGCCGATCTTTACAGGAGCCAGGGCCGGATGGAAGTGCAGCACGGTGCGGACATCCGGTTTCTCCTCGGTGCCGATGTTTTCTTCATCATAGGCGCTGCACAGGAAGGCCAGCGTCACACGGTCCGCGCCCAGAGAAGGCTCGATGACATAAGGAATATACTTCTGGTTCTTGACATCATCAAAATAGGTCATATCCTGTCCGGAGACCTCCTGATGACGGCCCAGATCATAATCGGTACGATCCGCAATGCCCCAGAGCTCGCCCCATCCGAAGGGGAAGAGGAATTCCAGATCGGTGGTGGCCTTGCTGTAGAAGCTCAGCTCTTCTTTGTCATGATCTCTGGCGCGCAGCTCCTGATCGTTCATGCCCAGGGAGCGCAGCCAGTTGATGCAGTATTCTTTCCAATAGGCAAACCATTCCAGATCGGTATCCGGCTCGCAGAAGAACTCCAGCTCCATCTGCTCGAATTCACGGGTACGGAAGGTAAAGTTGCCGGGCGTGATCTCATTCCGGAAGGATTTCCCGATCTGGGCAATGCCGAAAGGAATCTTCTTACGGGAGGTACGCTGTACATTTTTGAAGTTCACAAAAATGCCCTGCGCGGTCTCCGGGCGCAGATATACGGTATTCTTTGCATCCTCGGTGACGCCCTGGAACGTCTTGAACATCAGATTGAACTGACGGATATCGGTAAAATCGGTCTTGCCGCAGGTCGGGCAGGGCACGTTATTGTTCCGGACGAAGTCCTGCATTTTTTCAGGGCTCCAGCCATCTACAGAGCCGTCCAGCTCCATCCCGTGCTCCGCAGCATAATCCTCGATCAGTTTATCCGCGCGGAAGCGCTCATGACAGCAGCGGCAGTCCATAAGAGGATCAGAGAAACTGCCCAGATGTCCGCTGGCCACCCATGTCTGGGAATTCATAAGGATCGCGCAGTCCACGCCCACATTGTAAGGATTTTCCTGTACGAACTTCTGCCACCAGGCCTTTTTTACGTTGTTCTTCAGCTCAACGCCCAGATTACCGTAATCCCAGGTGTTGGCCAGTCCGCCGTAGATTTCCGAACCGGGGTATACGAACCCGCGGGACTTCGCCAGAGCAACAATCTTCTCCATGGTCTTTTCCATCGTATTCTCCTCCTTGTCCGCTTCCTACCGGAACAGTACGACCGCATCGCCGGAAATATTGACCGTGTGTTCATCCACAATTTCTACATCTCCGGAGACGCCGGCGATCTTTCCGTTCACCACTGCCGTGGTAGTACCGGTAAGTGTCAGCACAAAATACTTTTCGTTAGTCTTTGCCTTGGTGGCATCTACCATTTCTCCCTTGGTATTGGACAGACCGTCCAGGGATACGCCGGCCCCTACCGCAGCAGGCGCGGTCTGGATGGCCATGGCGGTAATGGTATCATCCGCCTCGTTGAACGTCAGATAATCCGTCGTACTTTCGTACGCCAGAATGAGTTCCGCTTTTCCTTCCGCCACTTCCAGCTTTTCCACACTGACCGGAAGGGTCGTCTCTTCATCCGCCTTTTCAGGGAGGCGTGCCTCCGCGGCCGCACCCTGTTCCGTATTGTAGGCGATGACAGCTTCTTCTACAAAAGCTGTCAGTTCATCCGCATTGTAGCGTTCCTCCGGAAAATCGCTGTTATCAAAGCTTTCAAACTCCGCGCTTTTTACAGATCCGTCTTTATCTGCATAGATGCCGGAGGCCGTGGGTTCGAACGCCACATCGCCGCACCCGGCCAGAAGCGACAGCATCATTCCTGAAAGGATCAGTACGCCCCATTTATTCATATGTTTCATAGTTATTTCCTCCTGCCGCCCCTGGAGAGAGCAGCGCATACGTACTCTATATTCTAACGTGCCGTTACAAAAACGTCAAGGAAAAACATTGTTTCATTCAACCTACATTCCCCCAAAGGCACCTTCATAATATACCAGGCTGTCATCCGCCTGATATGCGGCTACATCATAGCGCCCATCCAGCTCCGATGCCCAGGGATGTGTCAGGATATAATACTGCGCTACACGCATAATGCGCCGCTGCTTGCGAAAATCCACCGCCTCCTCCGGGAAACCATAATCCCTGCCGGCGCGGTATTTCACTTCTACAAAGGCAATCGTGCGGCCCCGCCGGGCAATCAGGTCGATCTCTCCCAGATGACAGTGGAAATTGCGTTCCAGGATCGTATATCCCTGGTGCTGCAGATAATCGGCCGTGCGGGTCTCATACCTGGCGCCAAGCTCCCTCTTATTGATCATGTATTATCTCCCACAAAGTGCGTTATGAACGTCCTGCGGTGGATGGGGCACGGGCCGTATGTCTTCAGCGCTGCTATATGTTCCGCCGTGCCGTATCCTTTGTGCTTGGCGAAGCCGTAAACCGGCCAGGTCTGATCCCACTCCCGCATCAGGCGGTCCCTGGTGACCTTGGCCAGAATGCTGGCCGCGGCGATATTTACAGATTTGGCATCCCCCTTGACGATGGCTACCTGTTTAATATCTACCTCCGGTATAGTGACGGCATCATTCAGCAGCACCGCCGGCGCCGGGTCCAGCTGACGAATAGCCTCCCGCATGGCCCGGTAGGTCGCCTGCAGAATGTTCACCTCGTCGATGACCTCCGGTCCCACGATCCCGATGCCATAGCTTACAGCGTGCTCCCGGATCTCATCGAACAGCACTTCCCGGCGTTTCTCTGTGACCTTCTTGGAATCGTTCAGATAAAAGAAATCGCGGTCCGGCGGCAAAATGACCGCAGCAGCCACCACCGGTCCCGCCAGGGGACCTCGACCGGCTTCATCTATGCCTGCCACCAAGCCGTATTCTTCATATTTATGTTCAAAAAAGCGCATGACCTCCAATCGGTCATGCTCCTGCTCAGGGGTAGGCTTCTTAGGCATTCGGCACCTCCAGGGTAATGCGGCCGAGACGGCCGGCGCGAAGATCGTCCAGGAACAGGGCGGCTGCCTTTTCCGTATCCGGTTCCCCGCCCTTCTTCAGGCAGTTTCGGTCCAGCGCGATCGCCTCCAGCACACGGAAGGCGTGCGGATGATCCTCTTCTCCGGGCAGTGATTCCTTCAGGAGAGGGTAGCGCTCCGGCAGCCGGTCAGGATAATGCTCTTCCAGGAAAAGGATCCCCCAGGATGCCAGTTCCTGTCGCTGAATGATCTCATCATTCATGCTGCCCACCAGTGCCAGACGCAGCCCCACTTCTTCATCCTCGAATTTTGGCCACAGGATCCCCGGCGTATCCAGAAGCTCCACCTGAGCGTTCAGACGGATCCACTGATTCCCCCGGGTGACGCCCGGCTTATTGCCTGTCTTTGTGCTGGCCTTGCGGGTAAACGAATTGATAAAGGTGGATTTCCCCACGTTCGGAATGCCGGCGACCATGGCGCGGATGGGGCGGTTCTTAATGCCCCGGCGGCGGTCACGCTCGATTTTTTCCCGGCAGGCATCCATCACGGTCTGCTGTACCTTTTTCATGGCATCCCGCTTTCGACTGTCCAGACGAAGGGCGTAGATCCCCTGCTCCTGAAACCATGTTTCCCACGCGGCGTTGGCCGCTTCATCCGCCAGATCAGCCTTGTTCAAAAGCACAATGCGGAACTTCTGTCGTCCCATGGCATCTATATCCGGATTGCGGCTGGAGAGCGGAAGTCTTGCGTCCACCACCTCGATGATGACATCGATCAGCTTGATGCTTTCCTCCATGGCCCGCCGGGCCTTGGTCATATGACCCGGATACCACTGTATATTCATAATAAAACTCCTTACTGTACCCCGCCGAATCGTTCCGTGGGAGCGATCCGGAACCAGACCCTGCCCAGTATATGCTCCTGCGGGATATTGCCCACCGCCGAAAAGCGGCTGTCCTGGCTGCTTCCGGGGTTATCTCCCAGCACAAAGAATTCATCCTCTCCCAGGGTCAGCGGCTCCTCCGCCGTGCCGCCCACGGTGAGGATATCCTCATACTCCTCCATATCCACGGGCTGCGAATCGATCAGCAGCTGGCCGCCGGTGATCTGGATGGTCTCCCCCGGCAGACCCACCACGCGCTTTAAGCTTGTCTTTCCGGTGCCGTCCGCCAGGTCGAATTCTATGATATCAAAACGTTCTACGGGCGCCAGATGCCGGGAAAAGCGGCTGACGAGCACCACATCTCCCGAATAAAGCGCCGGCTCCATGGAGCGGCCCACCACAGTATGGGGGTTCCCCCATTCTGCCACTACAAAGATCCCCAGCGCCGCCACCGCCAAAATATCCACCAGCCAGCGGATCACGATCTGCAGCGGACTGTTTTCTATATTGTCGCGATAGAATCCGAATTTAGCCATAAAAATATCCCCTATAAGGGGTCAGGCACCATGAACAACGTATGAACGGCCTGTTCATATACTGTTCATGGTGCCTGACACCCGATGCGATCAGCGCATACGCTCTTTGACCTTGGCAGCTTTGCCGACGCGGTCTCTCAGATAGTTCAGCTTGGCTCTTCTTACCTTACCGCGGCGGACGACCTCGATCTTTTCGATGCGGGGAGAGTGCAGCGGCCAGGTTCTTTCCACGCCGATTCCGCCGGAGAGCTTACGGACGGTGAAGGTCTCTCTGGCCCCGCCGTTCTGTCTCTTCAGAACAGTGCCTTCGAATACCTGAACACGCTCGCGGTTGCCTTCCTTGATGACGGCATATACCTTTACGGTATCGCCTACACGGAAATCAGCAATGCTTTCTTTCAGCTGGCTGTCTTCGATTTTCTTGATGATGTCGTTCATGTGTATCCTCCTAAATCTTAGACGTTCTTGCCACCTTCCGTGACAGCGGACCGCCCGTAATCACACGCCCAAATATATTACCACAAAGGAAGTCACAGCGCAAGCACTTTTTTCACTATTTCCCAGAGGATACATCCTGGATCAGAACATCCATATTTCCTCCGCAGACCATGCCCTCATCGTATGCTGTCTGCGCATTCATTTCTATATGCGCCACCATGCTGCTGCCGGTACCGATCATGTCTCTGGCTTTTTTCAGCATAATGGCTTCACCGCCGCCTCCGCCAATGCTTCCCAGCATGCGCCCGTCCGCATAGGCTATCATCTTGGCGCCGGCCCCACGGGGCGATGACCCTTCGGAGCGGATCACCGTAAGCACGGCCATGGGCTCCTTTGTTTCTTTGGCCAGTGCCTCCACTACCTCGTAATCCAGGTCGGACTGATGCCGAAGTCCCTTGCTTCCGCGCCCCTGACGCTTGGCGGATATCAGCTCTGCCACGATAGAGATGGCAATTTCTGCCGGCGTGATGCCGCCGATCTTCAGGCCGATCGGGGAATGCAGACGGTCTAAGACCTCCTGCGGAAAGCCCTCCGAAAGCAGCTGATCCTTTACCACCGCCACATGTCTGCGGGAACCGATCATCCCGTAATATCCCGGCTCCACACATTCCAGCACGGCTCGAAGGCACAGGGTATCAAACCGGTGCCCGCGGGTAATCACACACACGTAGTCATCGTGTGTGGGCTTCAGCTGGCGGATGGCCTCTTCGAACCCAGCACAGACAACTTCCTTCGCCCAGGGAAAACGCTCCTCGTTGGCAAATTCCGGGCGATCATCTACCACAGTTACGGAGAAGCCGCATCTGGCGGCAAATTCCACTACCGGCAGCGCCACATGTCCTCCGCCCAGCACGATCAGCCGTTCTTCCGGATAAAACGGTTCTGCCATCGTGGTCATTCCATTTGCTTCTATGATCACAGGCTTTCCCTGGGATGCCACTTCCTTTTCCCACTCCTCGGAAGCCAGCGCAGGATCCCATTCCTTCACGGTCTGGATAATCTCCATCGGCTGGTTGCTTTCCTCCGTGCGCCAGCTGGTCAGCAGCAGCACATTCTTATTATGAGACAATGCTTCATGAATTTCATGATATGCCTTCATTTGAACATCCCCCTTGATCTTCAACCTTTTCCAAATCCGCAGTTTGGCCAGATACATACATCACAATTCAGGCACAGTCCGCCCTGTCCCATGCGGGCCAGATCCTCCGGCGTCACCGGCACATCCGCCAGCACGCGTGGAAGGACCAGATCAAAAATGGTGCGTCTGGCATACATTACGCAGCCCGGCAGCCCCAGGATCGGAATCCCCGCCGGCGTATAAGCCAGCAGGAACATGGCCCCCGGAAGCACCGGTGCACCATACGAGACCACATGGGCTCCGGTCGCCTTAATGGCGGCCGGCGTGGTGTCATCCGGATCTACGCTCATACCGCCCGTGCAGACGACCATATCGGCGCCTTTGCCGATCCAGTCGTTGATGGCTGCGGTGATCTTTTGCGGATCATCCCCCAGGATCACCTGCCCCAGGACCTCCGTATCATACTCCGTCAGCTTCTTTCGAATGGCCGGGCCGAATTTATCCTCTATCCTGCCAAGGAAAACCTCATTTCCGGTGGTCACGATACCCACTTTTTTATGCCGGAAGGGCTTCAGGGACAGCAACGGTTCTTTCCCCACCGTCTCCTGCGCAGCACGCATCTTTTCTTTCTCGATGACCAGCGGGATCACACGAGTGCCGGCCAGCTTATCTCCCTTTTTGACAGGCACATTGCCGTGACGCGTGGCGATCATCATTTCGCCCAGGCGGTTGACTGCCAAAAGACGCTCGGCGTCCACCTGAAACAGCCCGTCACAGTCCGCGATCAGTTCAATTTTCCCTTCTTTGGGTTCGGTGGCCTGCATGTTCTCTCCCATGCACATATCCCGCAGAATGGCCGCAGCTTCATCCTCATGATACATGTTATCGTCCTTTTCCCAGACATACAGATGCTCCTTTCCGATAGAAAGCAGCACAGGGATATCCTCCTCTGTTACTACATGCCCTTTCCGGAACACTGCATCCTTCACCACACCGGGAATGATCTGCGTCAGGTCGTGACACAAAACGTGCCCCACTGCATCTCTGGTATCGATCAGCTTCATACTAGCCTCCTTATAATTGACCCTCTTCTGACACGCAAAAAGAGTACACTACCGATATTTTTTAAAAAAACTAACGATAGTGTACTCTACCAGTCACAAAACGTCAAGGTGAAAATTTATTCACCGTAACAGAAATCCGGTTGATGAAAATTGCTTACTTTTTGACCTTTACGGTCACCTTGGCAAAGACGCCGTTCTGTGAGTAAACATAAACATAGCAGGTACCCTTGCCCACGGCTTTGATCACACCCTTGCTGCTAACGGTGGCCACCTTGGTATCGGAAGATTCATATTTGATCTTCCGGCGGTTCTTCAGCTTGATCTTCTTGAAAGCGAGGGTTGTCTTTGCCTTCAGCTTGAATTTCTTGCCCTTCTTGGCCAGCGTGACCTTCTTCTTGTTTACCGTCACCTTCTTTACGTTGTTGGCCTTGCTCTTGGCTTTTCCGCCTTTGGTTGCGACGTGTGCCACCTTGGACGTGGCGATCACCTTGTCCTGGCCGTTCACTGTCTGATAGGCAGTTACATAGAATTTATAGAAGGTTCCTTTCTTCAGTGCTGCGCCGTTCGCCAGCTTTGTGACCTTCAGGGAATTGCCCGCCTGCTTGACCAGACGCGTATATTTATTGGCCTTTCCGCTGATATTTCCGTAGATCACGTAGCCGCTGGCGCCGCTCACCTTACTCCAGGTCAGGGTAATGGAGGTCTTATCCTGTTTCTTGGACTGCAGCTGCAGGGGTGCAAACCCGGAGGCAAGCGGTTCGCCGGTATCGCTTACCTTTGCCGCCGCAGCATCTGCCGCCGCCAGAGAGGTCGGATCGGACACATCGCCTTCCGGATTCTTCGGGGCCGCGGGTGTTGTGGGCGCTGTGGGTGTTGTGGGCGTTGCAGGTGTTGCAGGTGTCGTGGATCCGCCTCCGCTTATTTTCGGGATTGCCTCTGTACGTGCGGACCCACAGACGGTGCAGGTATAGGTCTTTACACCTTCTGCCGTGGCGGTAGCTGCTTTGGTCACTTTGCCTGCATCCCAGGTATGTCCCAGCGCAGGGATCGCGATATCCTCTTCCTGGATTTCTGTGGCAGCTGTCTTGTCCGTATACCACTTGCCGCAGAGCTCACACTGCCAGGCTTCCACAGCTCCGGGCTCTTCGCAGGTCGCCGCTTTTCCCGCCACCTTCCGGAGGTCGTGATTGATTACGATGATCCTGCAATTTCCCTCACTTGAGTCGTATCCCGAAACATGGGTCTGCCAGCTAATACTCCAGGAATCACCATTCCGCACGTATTCCGCAGGAATCACCACCTCCTGCATGTCCTGACTGTAACCCTGCGCTCCGTACCAGGAAAGATCCTGGAATTCCGCATCATCTCCGTTATACCAGATCTGATGCGTGAAGCCCTCGGCTCCCTCCGGCGTCTTCAGGGTAACACGAATCTCATTGCCCGCACATACGAACTTCGGAATTTCGGAGACATCCATTTCCGGGGCCGTTCCCTCGGAGGTTACCGTTACCGTTACGCGGTTGCTGACCAACCATGTATTCCCATCATCCTTGCTCACACGTGCATACAAGGTATAGTTTCCAGCCATGTTAAAGAACAGAGGGAAGAAGTCCGGATTGTCCGAATCAGCCGGGTACATCCATTCCCCTGCCTCCGGATCAATATCCATGGTATTTGTATTTTCACCGTCAAAGAATTCCAGCAGGGTACAGCCTTCCGGATACTGCACGGTAACCTCTATCGGTTCCCCCGCCGCATAGGAAGACTTGTTGGTACTCATGATCACCTCATCGTCCGCTGCTTCCGCCGGAATTACTTGGATCTGAATATGCTTGTCGTTCTGTTCGTAGTTTACGGCATAGGCCCACAGACTTACATGGATGATTCTGCCTGCTGCAGGGAGTTTTTCTGCAGGAACGACCAACTCCAGGTCCTCCTCCGCGTCATCCCTGCGGTCGGAGAGATCAACATAGCCGCCTTCATCATCATAGCCTACATCATAGCCCAGGCGGTAGCCGATCGCAGCCGCGTTTTCCGGGAACGGAACACGAATGATGAGATCCTCGCCTTCTTCAACGTAAGAAGGAATCTGTGAGCCGTCCAGAGAGACCTTTCCGTTTTCAGCCGTTACCGTGATCCACACGGCTTCGGAAAGCACTTCTTCCTCGCCGAACCAGGCCTTGGCAAAGAAACGGTATCTGCCGCTTTCGTTCCAGGAACGGCTCTCAGAACATACATCTTCATCCCACTCGCCCCAGCACTTATCTTCCGAATCATTGAACAATGCAATGCGGTCCGCACCGGGTGCGGAGATGGTAAACATGACATCCTCTCCGGTCTTTGTTTCGGTCTTGCTGACCTTTAGCTCCACCGCTTCTTCCTGTGCACCTTCGGTCACCGTCAGCCGGATGCGGCTGTCAGATTCACGGTTTTCATATCCTACCGCGCCTGCTCGTCCGTTTATTACATAGGTACCAGGCTCCAGATTGGCCGTAGCAAAGGTCACATTTGTTCCGCTGCAGCGGTTCTCTACATCCTGCCAGCCATCTTCCTCGCCTTCTTTTTCGACATCCACCCAATAGTGATCTGCATGTTCGCTCTCCGTGAAGGAGACTGTCACAAAGTCACCCTGAGCCACGGTAATATCCGACGTATCAGAGAAATCGAACACACCGACGCTGCCTTCCGAAACGGCGGTAACAGAAATCGCGCCGGACGTTTTCCAGGTGTTGCCGCCATCCGTACTGACTCTGGCAAACAGGCTGTAGTTTCCGGATTCTCCAAAGTTGATATATCTCTCCCAGCTGCCGTCCTCATCCGGCTCCTCTTCCTCCCGGTAGCCGTATCCGTCAAACAGCTGCACCAGGTTCATGTCCTCCGCTTCTACACGTACTCTCACATCCTGATTGACCGGAAGCGCGCTCAGATCTGCGGGATATGTTGTAAGGGATACGGAAGCATCCGCAGCCCCCATCACAGGAATACGACGCTCCCCAAAGCCTCTGTCGTAGCCGCGGCCCCAGGCTGCCGCCCTCACGCAGAGGACCATTCCTTCTGTCAGGCTGCCGCCCGGAATGGATACAGTAATACTGTCATCCTCCGACGACTGGCTGAACAGTCCGTCATCCTCCTCGCCTTCTTCACCGACACGTACTTCAAATGCTTCCGCATGTTCGGGTTTCTGGACAGTAAAGGACATATCCTCTCCCGCCTGTACAGCCGACGGCAGCTCATCCGGGAAGGCCACATGGATCTCGCCCTGGGAAGTCACTGTGATCGTGACAGATTCTTCCTTATAATCATCATAGTTATCTTCATCGAAATGCGCTCTCACTAACAGGTGATAGGTGCCGGACCTGTCGTATTCCTCTCTGGTATCCCGGAAGGAATCTCCGCTATGCCATTCCGCATGCCAGTCCATGTTGTCCTCAGGATCCCAGAACACCTCAAACCAGCTGGCGCCTGGCGCATAGCCTTCGATCAGGAATCTCTCTCCGGAGAGGATCTCTGTGGGAGTCACATTCAACATGATACCGCTTTCAGGGACCTCCGCCTCCAGCACGGTGAATTCCACGATATTATCTGACTCTCTCCCCTCAAATCCCACATTATTACACCCGGCCCACGCGCGGTATCTGCCGGGTTCCAGCGTAAGGGTAGAAAACTCTGCAGAAAGATCTTCCGTGTTGGCCAGACCGCCATCGTACCACTCCCAGCTGTCATCCTCGTCCGGATCCTCCCCGCGCAGGATCTCCAGATCGATTCCGTACCAGCGCGCATTTTCTGCCTGCGTGTAGGTCACGCCGATCGATTCTCCGCGTTTCACCTCTGTCTTATCCAGCGAGAAGGTAAAATTGCCCACACGTCCGTTGCTGGTCACGGTCACCGTCAGCGTATTCGTGGTGTGCCAGATACGCGGGTCTTCACCGCTTCCATCCCAGTCATCGTAGGTTACCTGCGCGACCAGCGTATACGTGCCGTCCCGGTTAAAGGAATGTCCATCCCGAAAATAGCCTTCCTCCAGCTGCCAGTCATCGGCACGCACCTCGCCGCCGTTCCAGTCATACCACCAGCGATCGCCGTCGAAGAAGCGGACTGCCTGAATCTTCTCATCTCCTGTGGGGTATATATAAACCTCAAAGTCTTCGTTAACCAGCACAGCTGTCTCCGAGGCCGACAGCTCAGCGGTGTCATCAGCAGCATCGAGCACGGGGATCGTCCCCCTGACTTCTGCTCCGTCATAGCCTGCTCCGTTAGCATGCAGATGAAATTCCAGGACCATGCCTCCCCTCAGCTGATCGCCTTCTATGAAAACAGCGATCTCATCTTCTCGATCATGATTATTCAGGCTCAGAAGTTCCTGATATTTGTTATTCTCGTCCTCATATCCGATATTGATTCCGAACCAATTCGCATTTTCCGGTCTCCGGAAAACAAAGGACAAGTCCTCCCCCGGACTATGAATGAGAGGTATGTCGTCCGGCCGGGCGATCCTAATGGCCCCCATCGGAGCACTCACATTCATGGTGATCGGATCCGCATCCTGATAGGTTCCGTCTTCGAACCATGCTCTCACGACAATTTCATAGCTTCCTGAGTTCCAGTATTCTTCCCGGCTCTCCCGGAAGGATGATTCCCCCCAAAAATCTGCACGCCATTGGTTCCCCGCCTGACAGTCCCAGAAGACCTCGAAGCCTTCCGCGTCAGGAGCATAGGCAGCGATCTCAAACTCTTCACCGGTCTGTATTTCAGTCTTTGAAAGCTTTACCAGTACGCCGCTCGCCGGCAGGACCGGCTCAGTCACGGTGATTTTTACCAGGCCGGTGGTGGAATCGCAGGTCTCATATCCTACACCATTCGCCTTGGCCACAATATAATAATCCCCTGCCTCCAGGTTCATGGTGGACAGCATCCCTGTTCCGCCCTGCACATCGGCCAGATGATCTATCCACTCAAAATTTGCATCCTCATCCTCCGGATCTCCACTCACCAGTTTTTGAACGTCTGTCCAGTAATGATCCGCATTCGCGGAAGTACCATAGGTGATGGCAATTTCCTCCCCACGTGTTACCGTGGTCTTATCTGCGGTGAACGTAAAATCACCCACACGACCATCGCTCGTAACGGTAAGCGTCACAGGATCCAGTTCCTGCCAGGATCTGGTATCATCTTCATCGGATTCCCAGTCCTCATCCCAGGCATCGTACGTGATCTTCGCCGTCAGAGTATAGGTTCCTGCCGGTTCAAGCGATTCAGTGTAACGGAACACGCCGTCTCTGAACATCCAGTCGTTCCACTCGGGACGCACCTCACCTCCCTGCCAGGAGAACCACCACTCGTCCCGCTCTTCGTCTTCCGCTATTGTCTGATGAATCCGGAGGCCCCGGATCTCCTGCCCATCCTTCGGCGTTACGATTACCTCAAAATCCTCATTAATCTTTATGGCGGACTTGCTGACCGTCATCGCCGCACCGCCGGCGGCAAACGCAGATCCTGCTCCCAGGATGGCCCACAGGCCCAGGATCAATATCCACAGGCACCAGTTTTGTTTTCTTTTCATACTTATGTTCCTTTCTGATCTTTGTGTTCCTTATTCCTGATAATGTTACGGCTGCCACACAGGCCCTCTAACACGAGCCAATGGTACAAAGCGCATATTTTATGACATATTCTGTCATTATTTTAGCACATCGACCATAGAATTACAACAAAAAGTATAACAAAAATAAAACGCCAGAAGGGATGCAGCCTGCATTCTTTCCGACGTTTTCTTTTTACATTTTTTTGGCAGGATATTGCGGCAACGATGCTCAATTCTCATAAAGAATTTCAAACGAGACCTCTCCCAGTTCCTCCGCCATGGATCGCATTCCCTCGTTCAGGGTAACGCGCTCCAACTGCGGCAGGTCTTTTAACACCGACAGATCCTGCGTGGGAATATAAGAGAGCCGCAGCACCTTCAGCCCGGTGTGCATTTTAAGCGGAGAAAGATCGGCGACCAGGGTGTGGGAGATTTCCAGTTCAGAAAGGCCCCTCACCTCCGAAAGATCCGTCAGATCCTGCAGGCCCGTCCAATTAAGCTTCAGCGATCTGATGCTTTTTCCTGCCAGATACCGGTAGCTGTCTGTGGGATTGGAAATGTCCAGGAAATCAAAATTTCCCAATTTCCCAATTACGGAAGCATCATAACTGTTAACATCACACAGATCCAGCAGGACCAGATTCGGGCATTCCATCAGCGGGGAAATATCCCGCACCTGATTTTCGTTGATTCCCACCCATGCCAGATGATCCTTCCCGGCCAGGGCCCCGATATCTTCTATATAATTATGTTTTACCTCTATTTGTTCCAGCTTTTCCAGCTCTTCCAGCGGTGACAGATCAGATATTTCCTGACCGGCCAGACAGACCTTCTTCAGATTCGGCATTTTTCGGAGATCTTCCAATGAATGGATCTCACCGCGATCCGGCTTTCCGTCTATATACCACTGGTCTACTGCTGAAAAAAAGGCGTCCTCGTTATTGCAGATCGTATTCGTCATCACGTAGAGACCGGTAACCTGCTGCAGCATCTCCTGCGTTAGTTCCTGTTCCTCCGGGATCCCCAAACTGGCCCGGGCTGCCGCTTCTATAATGGGCTCTTCAAAGATAATCTTATTGCTTCTCTGCAGAACGCTCCGTCCCAGAAGAAACGCCGCTGCCAGCAGCACCAGGAATCCGGCGATCCACAGCTTTTTTCTGCCCCCGGCCGGATCAGCTGCTTCCAGCGCTCTCTGCAGCCGGATGGTATCCGGATATCTGCCCGCGGGATCAAAGGCTGTACACTTTTCGATCACCTTCTCCAGCGGCGTTTCCGCATGCTCAAGAGGTTCTGCTTTTTTGCACCTCATCCAGTTCAGCAGGACCCCCAGAGCATATATATCCGAGCGTGCGTCTGTCTGACGAAATCCATACTGCTCGGGCGGCGCAAAGTCCTGTGTCCCCAGAATAACGGTATCCGACTTCCCTTCGTGCTGCACCCGGGATATTCCAAAGTCGATCAGCACCGGGACTCCGTCCGGTCTTACGACCACATTCTGCGGCTTAATATCCCGATGAATGACCGGCGGATCCTGGGAATGCAAGGCCTTCAGCTGCTTGCAGAGATGTATCCCCGTCTGGCGGATCTCTTCTGCGGAAAATTGTTTCCGGGCGGCGATATTTTCCAGCGTCTCCCCTTCTATATAATCCCGCACGCAGACCCGCATGCATTCTGTCTGGTATTCCGTTATAAAAGAAGGCAGCGGTGGTGCCTTCAGCCTCTGCAGAGTCTCCGGCTCCGTCTGGGTGAATAAAGGACTTTCGGGAAGATAACATTTCGCCACCCGGAGCGTGCCGTCCTCCCGTTCTCTGACCAGCAGTGTTTCCGCGTCTTTATGCGATGAAAAGCATTCCAGCAGTTCAAAGCGATCCGTGAAAGCCTTCGGGTATTCGGTTTCTGCCGGTATCCCCCGAATATCCACCCCATCACGGTCCTGATTTTCATCACAGCCGGCCCGGTATGCGGTCATTACCGCCGACTTAGGATTTTCTTTGTCCTTCATAGCTGTGATCCCCATTTCTTTATAACGAACCTAGCGGAGTGACCTCATATTTTTCCATGATGATCTGCGTTTCCGTGACGGTCTTTTTGTTCTTCAGGCAGTACAGCAACACCGCGTCCCGCTTCAGGCGGGGATACAACTGGCTTCGCCCGGCTGCTCGCAGCAGCTTTTGTGCAGTTTCTACGTCCAGCTGCATACCAAACGCCAACTGCAGCACTTTCTCCCTGGAGGGACGTCTGGTGCCGTTAAAGATCTGATGTCCATAGGTGCGGTCCAGGCCGGCCTGCAGGATTACTCTTTCGGGAATCAGCCCCTTCTCATCGCACAGCTGTGCCAGGTACTCCGTGAAGGATACCTCTGACATATGCTTTTCATTATTTTTCAGGAATGCATTCAGATGGCGGGTCCCAAGTATACGTTTCATCAGTGCTCCCGTGGTGATCTTATCATCCATACGTCAGTCCTCCTGCGGCGCGATCGCCCGCTCAGAAAATATCCCTTCCTTCCCCTGTCATTTCAGTATATCCAATCCATAAGGTTTTTACAAGAATGCAGGATGCACACATTTTCAGAGCGAGACAAAACAAGCATAGCTAACGTGAAAAGAAGCGGGCCGGATGCAATCCCGGCCCGCTTCTTTCAGCGTTCTTCTCGGAAGTAGTTTAGTCCCAGACTGGCTGGTGGCTGATTCTCCCGCTTATTTCTCATGCTGGTGATGACCAGCACCACGATGGTTACTACATACGGCAGCATCTTGTACAGTTCCTTGATGGAAAGGTTCATGCCCGTGGGGATGTACAGATACAGGATGTACAGTCCGCCGAACAGCATGGATGCCAATACGCCGATGTTCGGCCGCCAGATGGTAAAGATGACCAGAGCGATGGCAAGCCAGCCGCGGTCTCCGAATCCATCGTTGGACCAGACGCCGTTGGCGTAGTCCATCACATAGTACAGACCGCCGAGGCCTGCGATAACGCAGCCAAGGCAGGTCGCAAAATACTTATAGCGCGTGATATTGATACCCGCGGCATCCGCCGTGGACGGGCTTTCGCCCACCGCCCGCAGCTGAAGGCCGACGCGCGTCTTCTTCAGCACATGGGCTGCCACCAACGCGATGATAATAGCCAGATAGGCCAGGAAGCCGTAGGAAAAGAACACCTTGCCCACCCACCCGGTGCTCTCCGCAAAGGGAAGTGTCGTCCGGAAATAATTACTGGTGGTGGTCAGGGCAATGGAAGGCACCTCGCTGGCGGTCAGCTTCATCAAAGAGCCGCCGAAGAAATTGCCGAAACCCACGCCGAAGGTGGTCATAGCCAGACCGGTCACGTTCTGGTTGGCCCGCAGGGTAACCGTCAGGAAGCAGTACAGAAGTCCCATCAGAAGAGATCCGATCATGCAGCAGACCAGCGGAATCATGATCGCCAGGAATCCGTTGATCTGCGCCCCGGACTGTTCATACAGGAAGGACCCGATGACGCCGCTGATAGCACCTACGTACATAACACCCGGAATACCCAGGTTCAGGTTTCCGGATTTTTCAGTGATCGTCTCACCCGTGCTGCCATACAGCAGCGGAATACTTTGGGCCACCGCACGGGGGATAAAAGAAACAAGATCAAACATGCTTATTTGCCCTCCTTTGCAGTGGATTTCCGAAAGTGAATCTGATAATTGATAAAGAACTCAGACCCGATGATAAAGAAGAGCACAATGCCCGTCAGGATATCGGAGAAGGACTGGTTCAGGCCGAACACCGTAGAGATCTCGTTGGAGCCGCGGCCAAAGAAGGCCAACAGCAGGCTGCTGAAGATCATGGCTATGGGGTTGAACTTGGCCAGCCAGGCTACCATGACAGCCGTAAAGCCGCGGCCGCCGGCAATGGTAGTAGTAATGGTGTGGTTGGTACCCGGCACCAGCAGGAATCCCGCCAGACCGCAGAGCGCTCCGGAAAGGATCAGGGTCCGGATGATGACCTTTTCTACCTTAATACCAACGTAGCGGGCGGTTTTTTCGCTCTCGCCCACCACGGCGATCTCGTAACCCTGCTTGCTGTAGTTCATGTATACATAGACCAACGCCGTCAGAATGGCTACGATCAGGATATTCAGGAAATACTTGGATGGACCGACCTGCGGAAGCCAGCCCGCTTCCGTGGACTGGTTGATGATACCGATCTTTCCGGAGCCCTTCGGGACTTCCCAGATGATGATGTAATAGGCGACCAGCTGTGTGGCTACGTAGTTCATCATCAGCGTGAACAGGGTCTCGTTGGTGTTCCATTTGGCCTTGGCAATGGCCGGGATCATAGCCCATACAGCGCCCGCCGCCATGGAGCCGATCAGCATGATCAGGATCAGTGCCGCGTTCGGGACCTTATCTCCCAGAAGGATCATGCAGGCCGCACATGCCAGGCCGCCGATCAGGATCTGTCCCTCGCCGCCCAGATTCCAGAATCGCATGCGGAAGGCAGGCGTCAGCGCCAGGGAGACGCACAGCAGAATGGCCGTCTCCTGACCCATGACCCAGGACTTTCGGGGCGTTCCGAAGGCGCCGTAGAGCATAGTCGCATAAATCTGAATGGGGTTCTCACCTGTCACCAGCATGGTAACGATGGCACAGAAAATGAAAGCCAGCACAATGCCCGTCAGCCGGATGCCCCAGGAGGCATACCACGGCAGCACCTTCCGTTTGCTGATATGTGCCAGAGGCGTATGACTCTTTTTATTCACTTCTGCCACCTCCCAGCTTTGTCATCATCAGTCCGATCTCTTCCTTAACAGCCCCGGGACCGTTTACAATGCCGCTCACCTGGCCTCCGCAGAGTACCAGTATGCGGTCACACAGTTCCAGAAGAACATCCAGATCCTCGCCCACGTATACCACAGCCACACCTTTTTTCTTCTGTTCATTCAGAAGATTGTAGATGGTATAGGAGGAGTTGATATCCAGTCCACGCACAGCGTAGGCTGTCAGCAGCACCGTCGGCGCGGAGGCAATCTCACGGCCCACCAGCACCTTCTGCACATTTCCGCCGGAAAGGCGTCTGACCGGCGTGGTCAGCCCCGGTGTCACGACCTCCAGATCCTCCACGACCTTCTGCGCCAGCGCTTTGGGCGTTTTCCGATCCGTAAAACCACTGCGGCCTTTCCTGTAGGAGCGCAGCATCATGTTATCCGTCAGGTCCATGCTGCCGACCAGGCCCATGCCCAGGCGGTCCTCCGGAACAAAGGAAAGGGACACGCCCAGCCCCTGAATGGCCAGCGGATCCTTGCCGATCATCTCAACAGCCTTGCCGGAGTCATCCACATAGGAAATGCTGCCGGCCTCTACCGGCTGCAGGCCGGCAATGGCTTCCAGCAGTTCCTTCTGCCCGCTGCCGGAAATTCCGGCGATTCCCAGAATTTCTCCGCTGCGGATGGCAAAGGAAACATCTTTCAGCTTCTGAATGCCGTCCTCGCTCTTTACGGAGAGTCCTTCAATACGGATGCGGTCCTTCACATCCTTCGGTTCCGGACGGTCGATATTCAGAGAGACAGCCCGGCCGACCATCATGTTGGTCATTTCCTGGGCATTGGTCTCCTTGGTGATCATCTCTCCCACGTACTCCCCGCGTCGCAGCACAGCCACGCGGTCACTGATATCCTCTACCTCGTGCAGCTTGTGTGTGATGATAACGATCGCCTTGTTATCCTTTTTCATGTTGCGGAGCACGGCAAACAGCTTGTCGGTCTCCTGCGGGGTCAGCACCGCCGTAGGCTCATCCAGGATCAGGATGTCCGCGCCGCGGTACAGGACCTTTACGATCTCCACCGTCTGCTTCTGCGATACAGACATGTCATAGATCTTCTGGTCCGGGTTCACCTCAAACCCGTAGGCATCACAGATCTTTCGGATACGCTCGGAGGCCGCCGCCAGATTCAGACGGCCCTCTTCCTTCAGGCCCAGAACAATGTTTTCCGCGGCCGTCAGCACATCCACCAGTTTAAAATGCTGATGGATCATACCGATTCCGTATTCGAAGGCCTCTCGAGGAGAGCTGATGGATACCTCCTGTCCGTCGATAAAGATCTGTCCGCTGTCAGGATAGTAAATGCCGGACAACATGTTCATGAGCGTCGTCTTTCCGCTGCCGTTTTCTCCCAGCAAAGCCAGGATCTCCCCGCGGCGGATATCCAGATTGACATCGTGATTGGCCACTGTTGTGCCAAACGTTTTTGTGATATTGCGCATTCTTACAGCCGCGGTATTACTGCTCAAAGGCGTCACTCCTCCTCGTTTGTAAAAGAAATACGGGCCAACCGGCTTCGCGCCGGCATGTCCTGTATTAATGGGAAAAGGAGAACCCGGGTATTGTCACTCGGGTTCTCGCTGATCTTCCGGTTGCAGTTAAATTAGAACGCAGTATCCAGCAGCGTGATGCCGTCGATCTGCAGATCAAAGTAAGGCGCGGAACGATACTCGGACTCATGGAAGTAACCGTCGGAGATAACCTCGGTATCACCCTCATAGTTGGCATCGGTATCCACATCCGCCATGTAGCTTTCCAGCGTCTGGCCATCTACGGTGAAGTTGGCGGTATCGAATACATGAACGGTACCGGCTTCCAGCGCAGCCTTAACTTCATCGATCTTCTCCTGAGTGCCTTCTGCAGCAACGTTGCCGTTAACATCGGTCAGCACCACGGAACCGGTCGCCAGGTTGCCGGTCCAATCGGCATCGATGTTCTCGCCGTTCATGAAAGCAGTGATGGCTTCCTTATAGTAAGGAGCCCAGTCGATACGGGAAGATACGATAAAGGTGTTCGGGCAGGCATCGATGGTGCTGCCGTTGTAGGAAACATCCGGTACGCCGGCGTTCTCGCAGGCCGTAGGAGCGCCCATGGAGTCCGCGTGCTGGCTGATCAGAACGCAGCCGTCCTGGATCAGCTTGGTGGCGCCTTCCTTCTCCGCTGTCTCATCATACCAGGAACCGGTAAAGGTTACTTCCATGGTAACAGTCGGGCACTGGGACTTCACGCCCAGATAGAAAGAGGTGTAACCGGAGATAACCTCGGCATAGGTGAAAGCACCAACATAGCCGATCTTAGCCTGATCTTCGGTGATGTCGCCGTTGGCGATCATCTCATTCAGCTTCAGTCCTGCAGCTACGCCGGCCAGATAACGACCCTCGTAGATGGAGGCGAAAGCGTTGTGATAGTTGTCCAGTCCCTCGGTGTGAGCCTTGGTACCGGTGGAGTGGCAGAACTGAACCTCCGGGAACTCCTTGGCGGCCTGGATCATATAATCCTCATGACCAAAGGAATCGGCGAAGATGGCCTTGCAGCCGGCGTCTACCATTTCACAGGCAACATCGTAGCACTCCTGACCCTCGGGAACGTTGGTCTGCAGCTGATACTCAATGCCCAGCTCTTCACATGCCTGCTTCGCGGCATTGATGAAGTTCAGGTCATAGGTGGAGTTTTCATCGTGCAGGCAGATGAAACCAACCTTGAAATCAGCAGCAGCAGCGGGCTCGGCAGCCTCTGTTTCAGCGGCCTCTGCAGCTTCCGTTTCAGCAGCCTCCGCAGCTTCCGTGGCATTCTCTTCCGCGGCAGCGGTGGTGGCAGGTGCGCTGCTGCCGGAACCGCATGCGGCGATCATCGACGCACACAGCAGAGCAGCCAGTAAAACACTGATTTTCTTTCTCATGTTCTTCCTCCCTGAAAGATATAAAAACAAACAGTACTTGGACCGGCAGAATCCCCACCGACGGTCCGATCACCGCCGGAAAGAATAGCCCAGTCCAATGCAGATATTAAACAAAAGAGAAGTTTTTGTCAATGCTGATTTGCCAATTCGGCATCAGTTTTCTCACTAAGCTTGTCGCAGTTATTCCTTTATCACAAAAATCATACAACTTCCAGGAAATGAGTTTTATATACCCCCACAAATGATTTAGGGCTATCCGATTTGCCTTCTGCAATCCGGATAGCCCTATCTCTGGGGAAATTTAAGATTCACTATATAACCTCCTTTTTTATTTTGCTTCCGACCTTTCCTCGCTCAGACATTCTTCCCTTTTTCTTTCTCGTCCTCCCATCGGAGGCTGCGGATGGTAACTTATAAGCCCGTGGGTGTTGCCTAATCCCAAAAAGTCGGAATCCTTTCTTGTCTTTTTTTCCTTTCTTTTTGATGGTTTTACTTTAGCACATCTAGGACGATACGTCAAGTTGTTTTTTCATAATTTAAGAATATCTTTCGTTTTATGTGAAATTGTATAAATTATATCACTCAATTCATACAATTCCGGTGATGTCCAGGAGCTGTCCTCGAATCTCACTCTCCCTGAATCATAAACGAGGATCCGGGGAGAACCCCCCGAATCCTCGTTATCTTGATCAGAGAAGACTCGCCCGCGAACCTTGAACTGACTGATCAAAGCATCTCCAGATCAAAAAGAGAGATCTGATTGGTCCGGGGCAGATCCCCGAACAGGCCTAGCGCGACCATGGTATCCGCCACGGTCTTACTGGTCTTGGTCCTCTGGCAGAAATCTTCCACAGAGAGGAACCTGCCGCGGGCCGCCTCGGCTACCACTGCTTCCGCTGCTTTCTCTCCCATGCCGTCAATGCTCATAAAGCTGGGCATGATCTTTCCGTCCACAATGATGAAATCCTTTGCCTGGCTTCGATAGAGATCAATGGGCATAAATTCATACCCGCGGGCATACATCTCCTCCACGATACGCATATCCCGCAGCGTCGCCTTTTCTTTTTCACTGAGGTTGTCTGCGTTCCGCCGGTAATTTTCCAGATGGCCCTTCAGGACGCCTACGCCCTGGCACATCATTTCGTAGTTAAAACCGGTGGCGCGGATACCAAAGAAGGCCGCGTAGTATTCCAGCGGATAAAAGACCTTGCAGTACGCAATGCGCCAGGCCATCATAACATAGGCCGCGGCATGTGCCTTGGGGAACATATACTGGATCTTCTCGCACGATCCGATGTACCAGTCCGGTACATCGTGCGCCTTCATTTCCTTCTTCCACTCGTCCCAGGTCTCTTTCGGCAGCTTCCCTTTGGCTACCTGCCCTTTTCGCACCTTCTCCATAATATTGAAGGAAAGGCTCTTGTCCAGCCCTTTGTTGATCAGGTAGACCATGATATCATCACGGGTGCAGACCGCCGTCTGAATGGTCGCCTTCCCGGAAAGGATCAGATCCTGTGCATTCCCCAGCCACACATCCGTGCCGTGCGCCAGGCCCGCGATACGGACCAGATCCGAAAAGCAGGTAGGCTTCGCGTCGATCAGCATCTGCATGGCGAAGTCAGTACCGAATTCCGGCACGCCCAAGGCGCCCAGCTTGGTACCGCCGATATCCTCCGGCGTGATGCCCAGGGCCGATGTATTCTGGAAGAGAGACATGACTTCCGGAGAATCCAGCGGGAACTCTCTGGCATTCAGCCCCGTCAGGTCCTCCAGCCGGCGGATCATGGTAGGATCATCGTGTCCCAGTATATCCAGTTTCAGAAGGTTGTGGTCAATGGAGTGATAGTCAAAATGGGTGGTGATCGTAGCCGTGGTCATATCATTGGCAGGATGCTGCACCGGCGTGAAGGAATTGATATTCTCTCCATGGGGCATAACGATGATGCCGCCCGGGTGCTGCCCGGTGGAACGGCGCACGCCCTCGCAACCCGCCGCGATACGCTCGATCTCGCAGCGCCGCCGCACCTGATGTTTTTCTTCAAAATATTTCCACACGTAGCCGTAAGCTGTCTTTTCCGCCAGGGAAGAGATGGTGCCGGCCCGGAAGGTATGGCCTTTTCCGAACAGGACCTCTGTGTACGCATGGGCACGGCTCTGGTATTCGCCGGAAAAGTTCAGATCGATATCCGGCTCCTTATCTCCCTTGAATCCCAGGAAGGTCTCAAACGGTATATCGAAGCCGTCCTTTTTCATTTTTGTCCCGCATTTAGGACACACCTTATCCGGCATGTCGCACCCGGCGCCGCCCGCAAAAGCCCTGACCTCCGGGGAGGTAAAATCGCTGTACTTGCAGTGCGGGCACACGTAATGAGGGCTGAGAGGATTTACCTCTGTAATACCGGACATGGTCGCCACAAACGAAGAGCCAACGGATCCTCGCGACCCCACCAGATAGCCGTCATCATTGGATTTCCACACCAGTCGCTGCGCGATGATATACATCACGGCAAACCCGTTGGAAATGATGGAATGCAGCTCGCGCTCCAGGCGCTCCTCCACGATTTCCGGCAGCGGATCGCCGTAGATCTCATGTGCTTTCTGATAGCACATGTCCCGCAGTTCCTGATCGGACCCCGGGATCACGGGCGGACACTTATCCGGCCGCACCGGCTTGATAGGCTCGCAGCAGTCCGCGATATGGTTGGGCACGGTGATGACGATCTCCTCTGCCTTTTCCTGTCCCAGATAGGAAAATTCCTCCAGCATTTCCTCCGTGGTGTGCAGATAGAGCGGCGGCTGCATATCAGCATCCTTAAAGCCCATGCCGGCCTGCAGGATGCGCCGGTAGACCTCATCCTCCGGGTTCAGGAAATGCACATCACAGGTGGCCGCCACCGGCTTGCCGTACTGTTCGCCCAGGGCCACGATGCGGCGGTTGAAGTCCCGCAGATCCTCTTCTGACTTCACGTTTTCATACAGCGGATCCTGGCTGCGCATCATAAAGGCGTTGTTGCCGATGGGCTGCACCTCCAGATAATCATAGAAGTTCACCAGACGCTCCAGCTCCTCCTCCGAAGCATGGTTCACCAGGGCGCGGAACACCTCGCCCGCCTCACAGGCGGATCCGATCAGGATCCCTTCCCGGTACTGCGCCAGCAGGCTCTTGGGAATCCGGGGGCGTTTATGATAATAGGTCACGTGGGATTCCGACACCAGCTTATAAAGATTGATGCGCCCGACCTCGTTCTTTGCGATCAGGATCACGTGAAAACGGGGGGCTTTCTGGATGCGTTCCAGATTCCATTCGCCGTCTGTGGTATCGTCCACCAGGTACCCCTCACAGCCGTAAAGGATCTTAATGTCCGATTTTTCGGCCGCGTGCATGGCGTCCACGAAGGACTGGACCACGCCGTGATCGGTGATGGCAATGGCGCGGTGGCCCCACTTGATGGCCTGCTTTACAATGGCCTTCGCCTCGGACACGCCATCCATATCGCTCATCTTGGTGTGGCAGTGCAGCTCCACGCGTTTCGCCGCCGCCTTATCCATTCGAACGCCCGTCTTGACCCCCTCGGCCTTCTTAATGCCTGTCACCTGCAGAATGGTTACCTCATGGTCAAAGGGATCTACGGCAGCCTGGCCCTTTAGGCGCACACGGCTGCCGGGGCCAACCAGCCCCTGCACCGCCTTTTTCTGGTCCGGTTTGCAGTAAAACTTCACCTGAATGGAATCGGTCCCGTCCGTGACGGCCAGCGTAAACCGGAAGTTTCCGTTCCGGGTCTCCTTTTCCTCGGATTTGAAGACATCACCTTCAATGATAACATCTCCCATGCCTTCCGTAATCTGTACAATGGGAAGTGCCGCCCCTTCAAAGTCACGCCCGTACCCTTCCTCCGGGTCCAGATAGCGCCCTTTAAAGGGCCGGTTCTTGTATTCCTTGATTCGAGCCTCCCGGGCTTTTTTCTCCTTGGAGCGTGTCGCAGCCTCCTGCGTGGCTCGGGATGCCTGCTCCACGATCTGTTCGATCTGCGCGGCCTCCACCACCAGAGGATCGCTGTGCGCGCTTTCCTGCTGTACCATGTGGCAGCGCACCGTAAGGTCGTATCCCAGACGCTCGTTAAAGATCTTTTCCAGCACGCGGCAAAGCTCCAGCGAGCGGGAGCGGTTCACAAAGGAATCCTCCACCGTCAGGATCAGCTTTTCATTCCCCTCGGTGCGGATCTGCGCCGTGCGGAACATATGATAATCGATCAGGTGAAAACCCTTCAGTTCCAGCAGGATGCTGTCCCGATATTCCTTCAGCACCTCATCCAACGGCCGGTTCCCCACCCGATAGCTCTCCCAGATCTTTACGGTGATCGGTTTCAGGTCAAAGAACTGTTTTTTGATAGCCGCTTCCAGGACATAGATATCCCTCTTGGGAATCAGATGATCGCAGGAAATATAGATGCGCAGAGATTTGCGGTCATGCGGCATGACCAGGCGATTCACCCGGATCTCATCCAGCATGTTCATAATATGTTCTGCCGTGCGCAGTGTGGGCAGGACCTGCTGCAGCGTCTTTGTTTCCATAAGAGCACCTCAATGAATGACAAGAGAATCCGCCCCCGGAAGGGGCGAGTCTTGATTATTGATTCCAGTGGTCGAGTTCGTATTTCAGGGCAGACAGAAGTTCAGTCTCCGGAAGCTTTCTCACCTCTTCGCCCTTGATCAGGAGGCCTACCCCCTTGCCGCCGGCGATGCCGATATCCGCTTCCCTGGCTTCTCCCGGGCCGTTGACCACACAGCCCATGACCGCCACCTTGATGGGCAGATCATACCCCGCCGTCAGGGTCTCCACCTGGTTCGCCAGGCCGATCAGATCGATCTGCGTGCGCCCGCAGGTAGGGCAGGACACCACCTCTATACCGCTCCTGCGAAGTCCCAGCGCCTGCAGGATCTTCTTTGCCGCCACGATCTCCTCTACCGGATCTCCGGTCAGGGAGACGCGGATGGTGTCACCGATGCCCTGCCACAAAATAGCGCCCAGGCCTACGGCAGATTTAATCGTTCCGCTCTTGACCGTGCCGGCCTCCGTGATACCTACATGCAGCGGGTGCAGCGTGCGGTCCGCGATCAGCTCATGCGCGCGGATACACATGGGAACATCAGAGGATTTAATGCTGATGACCAGATTGTCATATCCCATGTCCTCGATCAGAGCGGCATTCCGGAGCGCGCTCTCCACAAGCCCCTCTGCGGTCACCCCGCCGTTCTTCTCCAGGATATCTTTTTCCAGGGAACCGGAATTGACGCCCACGCGAATGGGAATATTCCGCTCCTTCGCGCAGTCCACCACGGCCCGCACCCGTTCGGCGCTCCCGATATTTCCGGGGTTGATGCGTATTTTGTCCGCCCCGTTTTCCATGGCCGCAATGGCCATGCGGTAATCAAAATGAATATCCGCCACCAGCGGAATATGGATGCGGCTCTTGATGGCCTTTACAGCCTCCGCAGCCTCCCGGGTAGGCACCGTAGAGCGTACGATCTCGCAGCCGGCCTCCTCCAGCGCCAGGATCTGGGCCACCGTGGCCTCCACATCCTCCGTGCGCGTATTGGTCATGGATTGAATGGCGACGGGATTCCCGCCGCCAATCATCACACCGCCTATATTGACAGAATGTGTTTTTCTCATGTTATCTCCTATCTTATGTGAACAGACGCAGCACATCGTTGAACATAACAAAGATCATTAAAAGCATCAGCAGGGCAAATCCGGCCGTGTGGACCATGCCCTCTTTTTCCGGCGGCAGCGGCTTCCCGCGAAGCGCCTCGATGATCAGGAAGACCAGCCGGCCTCCGTCCAGGGCCGGAATGGGCAGAAGGTTCAGCACGCCCAGGTTCACGCTCAGCAGGATGGCCATATTCAGGAGGTTCATGATCACATAAAAGATCCCGTCCTGGCTGCTGCTTTCTACCGTGGTACTGATAGCGGAAACAATACCCACCGGGCCGCTCATTTCCTTTACGCTGACCGCACCTGTCACCAGCATACGCAGGGACATCAGGGTATAGCGGACCCAGTAGCCAAGCTCCTGCCAGGCTCCTTTCAGAACGCTCAGGGCACCGCCCTTCTCCCGGAAATAGCTGGCCTCAAAGCCCAGAATATTGGCCTCGTACAGCTGAGGCGTCACCTGCGTGCTCAGTTCCTCCCCGCCGCGCCGGTAGATGATCTCGATGGGAGAACCGTCCGGGGGATTATCTGCGAAATACTGCTGGATCTGCTGTCCGGTGGTCATCGCAGTCCCGTTGATAGATACGATCACATCATCCGCCGCCAGTCCTGCTTCCGCTGCAGGGGTCCCCTCGGTGATCTCGCTCAGGATCGGCTGGTTCTCATCCGCATAGTAGCTGATGCCCAGGCGGTAGGTGGAGTAGTGCGGATCATAGCTGACCGTCTTTTCCTCTCCATTCCGAGAATATGTCACGGTAACATCCGAGCCATCCAGCGGATGCTGCAGCAGGTACAGTTCCACGTCCCGCCCGATATGTATGCGGCTTCCGTTGATGCTCCGGATCTCATCTCCCTGCTCAATGCCCGCCTGATCGGCCCCATAGCCTTTATATACGGTATAGACCCGGGCGGGATTACTGCCCACGCATCCGATCACGATCGCGGAAAGCAGCAGTGCGCTTACAAGATTAAACAGCGGACCGCCCGCCACCACCAGGATCCTGGCCCAGACGGATTTATTATTAAAAGCATTTTCTGCCGGATCATCCGCATCCTCACCCACCATCATGCACGAACCGCCGAAGGGGATTGCCTTCAGGGAATACTGCGTCTCCCCGCGGGTGACAGAAAAGAGCCGGGGCCCCATGCCCACGGAAAATTCTATCACGCCGATGCCATTCTTTTTGGCGAACAGGAAATGCCCCAGTTCGTGCGTGATGATCAGAAAACTAAATACCAATATGGCAATGATGATGCTCAAGATCGCTCATCCCCCTTATTTTTCTTACGACCGGTGCGCCTGTTCCAGGAACGCGTAGGTCTCCTGTTCCGCCTGCAGAATGGTATCTACATCCGGATCTTCTTTTACTGTATGGGCATTCATGGCTGCCTCTATGCTGTCAGCAATATCCAGATATCCGATCTCCCGCGAAAGGAACTTCGCCACAGCCCATTCATTGGCTGCGTTGAAGACTACCGGCAGCGTTCCGCCGGTCCTTCCTGCACGGAATGCAAGCGCCAGTCCCGGGAAGTTGACCGGATCAGGCGCCTCAAAGGTGATTTCCTTCAGCGCGGTAAAATCCAGCCGGTCCCCCGCCAGGAAACGCCGTCTGGGGTAGTACAGTGCGTACTGGATGGGCAGCTTCATATCCGGCGTGCCCAACTGCGCCATCACGGCGCCGTCTTCAAATTCCACCATGGAGTGAATAATGCTCTTCGGCTGCACCAGAACCTCGATCTTATCCAGCGGCACATCAAAAAGCCACCGGGCCTCCATGACCTCCAGGCCTTTGTTGACCATGGTGGAGGAATCGATGGTGATTTTTCTGCCCATGGACCAATTCGGATGCTTTAGGGCATCTTCCACCTGAATGTTTTTCAGTTCTTCCCGCTTTCTTCCGCGGAAAGGTCCGCCGGAAGCCGTAAGCAAAATGCGGCTGACGGAATTGCGTTCATTTCCCTGCAGGCACTGGAAAATGGCGGAATGCTCACTGTCCACCGGCAAAATGCGCACGCCGCACTCCTTTGCCAGCGGCATAATGATATGACCGGCCGTCACCAGTGTCTCTTTATTCGCCAGTGCGATATCTTTGCCGGCACGGATGGCTGCAATGGTCGGACGAATGCCTACCATGCCCACAACGGCGGTCAGAACGATATCTGCTTCCGGAATAATGGCTGCTTCCATCAGCCCCTCCATCCCGGTGACGATACGGATCCCCAGATCTGCCGTCCGGACCTTCAGGTCCGCTGCGGCTTCCGGCGTCCACACGCACACAAGCTTTGGAGAAAACTCCCGCATCTGCTGTTCCAGAAGAGCCACGTTAGAACCGGCCGCCAAGGCGCACACCTTATAATCTCCGCAGGCCCGTACTACCTCCAGTGTCTGCGTACCTATGGAGCCGGTGGAGCCCAGCAATGATATATGTCTCATAATAAATTACTTCCTTTTCAGTGACGAGTGACGTTTTGACCCTTGCGTCATATTATGCGAACTGACGGAGCAGCTGGATCAGATAAAAGACCAGCGGTCCGGTTATGATGACGCTGTCAAAGCGGTCCAGAATACCGCCGTGTCCGGGGATCAGTGTCCCGTAGTCTTTAATGCCGTAATGTCTTTTGATGGCCGATGCTGTCAGATCGCCCACCATGGAGATCAGACCGCCCAGCGCGCCAATGACGGCCAGGGCCAGCACCGGATTGGTAAATACCGTCAGATGCGTCCGGAATATCAGGGCGTAGATCACCCCGATCAGCGCTGCTCCGATCACGCCGCCCACAGCCCCCTCAATGCTCTTCTTCGGGCTGAGGACAGGAGCCATCTTATGTTTTCCGAACAGCATGCCCGCACAATAGGCGCAGGTATCACACCCCCAGGAGCTGATAAACACCAGCCATACCAGGAAGGCGCCGTTTTCCTGCATGCGGATCTGGAACATATAGGAAATCATGACCGCCACATAGACCAGACCAAAAAAGGCCATCATCAGCTGCGGTGCATCATAGGCTGGATAGCGGATCACGAACAGACACATCCCGGCGATCAGTGCCAGCACCAGGACGGGAAACAGCCACTGAGGCTGTTTCAGATAGATCAGCACATAATAGATTCCCGCCGCCAGATAAAAGAGCATCGCCAGCGGCGTCTTTTCAAAGCCAAGGATCCGGTACAGTTCCGACATGCCCACCAGTGATACGGCCAGTGTTCCGGCCAGCATGACCGGTCCCCCCAGCACCAGCATGACGATAGCAGCAGCCAGCATGATAATGCCGCTGCGAAGTCTCACCCAGAACATGTATTATCTTCCTCCGAATCTGCGGTTTCTGGCATTGTATGCCTCTATGGCCTTCACCAGGTGCTCCTTGTGAAAATCCGGCCAATAGACGTCTGTGAAATACAACTCCGCATAGGCAAGCTGCCAAAGCAGATAGTTGGAGAGACGCTGTTCTCCGCTTGTGCGGATCATCAGATCCGGGTCCGGCATGCCGGCGGTATCCAGCGCTGCGGATATCGTATCTTCCGTGATTTCCTCCGGCGCCAGCTCTCCGCCCGCTACGTTTGCGGCCACACGACGCACGGCGCGGGTGATCTCATCCCGGCCGCCATAATTCAGCGCCAGCACAAAGGTCATGCCGGTGTTGCCCGAGGTGACCTCCTCCAGCATATTCAGGCCATCGATCAGATCCGCGTCAAAACGGCTGCGTTCCCCGATGCTGAGAACGCGCACATTGTTAGCCATGGCGACGTCCCGCAGGCGTCCGATATAATAACGGAAGAGCTGCATGAGCGCACCTACCTCTTCCGCGGAGCGCTTCCAGTTTTCCGTGGAGAATCCGTAGATGGTGAAATACTCAATGCCCAGTCTGGCAGCGTCCTCTACGATCTGCTCCAGATTTTCGCAGCCCGCTTTGTGCCCCAGCTTGCGAGGCACGTGATGTTCCTTGGCCCAGCGGCCGTTCCCGTCCAGTATGACCGCTACATGGCGCGGCATGATCAGATCTTTTTCCATAGTTAAACTCCGTTAAGGAAGCGGGGCAGGTGATCCTGCCCCGTGTGATTTTATATTATTTATACCGTCATGATTTCCTTTGTCTTGACTTCGGTTGCTTTTTCGACCTTTTCGGTGTATTTGTCGGTCAGCTTCTGGATTTTTTCGTTGGCTGCCTTGGCGTCGTCTTCGGTAAAGTCTCCGGCTTTTTCGCCTTTTTTGATCTTATCGTTGGCATCGCGGCGGATGTTGCGGAGCGCTACCTTAGCGGCTTCGCCTTTCTTTTTCACATCCTTGGCCAGATCTTTACGGCGCTCTTCCGTCAGCTCCGGGAAGACCAGACGGATCACGCTGCCATCATTGTTGGGGTTGATGCCAATGTCGGACATATTGATGGCCTTTTCGATCTTCTTAATGAGGCTCTTGTCCCAGGGCGCGATCTGCAGAATGCGGGCTTCCGGCACCGTAATGGACGCCACCTGGCCGATGGGCGATGCAGAACCGTAGTAATCTACCGTCAGTTTGCTCAGTACCGCCGGGTTCGCACGGCCGGCGCGGATCACGGAGAGCTCCTCGCTCAGGTTGGAGAGTGTCTTTTCCATTTTTTCTTCAAATGTTAATAAGAATTCATCCATGATAATTAGCCTCCCTTACATTATTCCACCGTCACTCTTGTTCCGGTAATATTTCCCATCAGTGCTTCAGAGATCGCGTTCTCCCCTTCCAGCCCGAACACAGCCATCGGCATATGGTTTTCCAGGCAGAGAATAGCCGCTGCCAGATCCATAACGCCCAACCGCTGCTCCACAATGTCGGACAGGGAGATCGTATCGTACTTGACCGCATTCGGATTCAGCTTGGGATCGCTGTCATAAATGCCGTCCACAGCCTTGGCCAGCAGAATCTCATCTGCTTCCATTTCGATCGCCCGCAGTGCTACGCCGGTATCCGTGCTGAAATACGGATGGCCGGTACCGCCGCCGAAGAAAACCACCTTGCCCGCGGCAAGCGCGGCATTCGCGGCATCCTTGGAGAAGGGCGTGGTCATGGTCCCCACCGGGAAGGCAGTAAAGACCTCGGTGTCCATTCCTTCCGAGCGGAAAATCTCTGATACATACAGACAGTTCATGACCGTGGCCAGCATGCCGATCTGATCTGCTTTTACACGGTCGATCGCGTTGCTGCTGCGGCCGCGCCAGAAATTGCCGCCGCCGATCACGATCGCGATCTGGACACCGGCCGTAACGGATCTTTTTACCTGCGCAGCTACAGCTTTCACGGTAGCTTCATCAAATCCGGTCTTCTTCTCTCCTGCCAGCGCCTCGCCGGAAAGCTTCAGCAGCACTCTTCTGGGTCTTGCCATGATAAACCTCCAAAAAAACTCATTGAAAGGAACATTCGTTTCCCTCCAATGAGTAATCATAACACAACGGTACTGAAATGTCTATCGGATTTCTGAAACCGGACTTTACTGAATGCCCAGGAATTCTTTTACGCTCGCCTGCATTTCGTTGATCTCACAGGTATCCTTGTGGACCACCGGCGCACTGCGGATCTCTTCCACCGCGCGGGGCACAGCGACCCCGGATAGTTTTTCCAGTTCGTCGATCAGCGCGAAGTCTTCCACGCCGTCATATTTTGGATCAATGGCTGTCATCACGCTGTGAGTAAATTTGTACGGGCTGGCTGTGGAAGCTATGACCGTGGGCGTGGCATCCCCGGTCTCCTTCCGGTACTGACGGTAGACATGCGCGGCCACCGCCGTGTGCGGATCGATCACATAGCCGCACTCGCGGTAGGTATCGCGGATGCTCTCTGCCGTCCCGGCTTCATCCGTATAATAACCGGCAAAATCCGACAGCTTTTCGCGGCTTTCCTCCGGAAGTGTATATACGCCGGTCTCCGCCAGGGAGCGCATAAAGGCGCTGTTCTTTTCAGCGCTCTCCCCTGCCACCAGCCAGATCAGACGTTCCAGGTTGCTGGAAATCAGAATATCCATCGAAGGAGAGCTGGTCAGCACAAATTCACGGTTGCGGTCATACGTTCCGGTGCGGAAGAAATCAAACAGGACCTTGTTCTCATTGGATGCGCAGATCAGCTTCGCAATGGGGAGTCCCATGTTCTTCGCATAATAGGCCGCCAGAATATTGCCGAAATTACCGGTGGGAACTACCACATTGATGGGATCGCCCTCCGAGATGGCTCCTTCCGCCAGCAGGCGCACATACGACCACACATAATACGCCACCTGAGGCACCAGCCGTCCGATATTGATCGAATTTGCCGAGGAGAACTGGAAGCCGGCCTCCGCAAGCTCTTTTTCCAAAGCACGGTCGCCGAACATCGCCTTAACGCCGTTCTGCGCATCGTCAAAGTTGCCGTGGATTCCGATCACCTTTGTATTTTTCCCTGGCTGAGTGACCATCTGACGTTTCTGAATGGGGCTGACACCGTCCTTGGGGTAAAAGACCACAATGCGTGTTCCCTCTACGCTGTCGAAACCAGCCAGCGCCGCTTTGCCCGTGTCGCCGGAGGTGGCGGTCAGAATCACAATATCGTTGGTGATGCCGTTCTTTCTGGCAGAGGTGATCATCAGATGCGGCAGAATGGAGAGGGCCATGTCCTTAAAGGCAATCGTGGAACCATGGAAAAGTTCCAGGAACCAGGCGTCGCCTTTCTGCACCAGCGGTGCGATTTCCGGCGTATCAAATTTTTCATCATAGGCGCGGTCAATGCACGTACGCAGCTCTTCTTCCGTAAAATCCGTCAGGAATTCCTTCATGACCAGATAGGCCACCTCCCGGTAGCCGCAGGATACCAGTTCCTTCGGGGAGACCGAAAGCCGCGGCATATGGTCGGGCACAAAAAGGCCGCCGTCGCGGGACAGTCCCTGCAGAATAGCCTGGCTGGCTGTCAAATGAAGGGAATCATCGCGGGTACTCTTGTAATAGACATTACTCATATTTTTATCCTTTATATAAATCTAGCGGGGCGCTCCGCGTCCGCCGGATATCACCTGCGGAACGCTCCGCGTCCGCCGGATATCACCTACGGAACGCTCCGCGCTTCGCGCTCCCGCGTTCCTCCACAATCTTCGGATTCCGCTCGTTTGCTTTCGCAAACGGCTGCATCCTCAGATTGTGGGCGCGTCGTAAAAACATGAGAAGATACGCTCGCGTATCTTCTCATGTTCTTTCGACGCTGGTGATATCAGTTGTCGATCAGTTTTCCTTCTTCGTTCCAGCTGTACAGGGCACGGATTTCTTTGCCGATCTTTTCGGATTCGTGCTCCGCGGCTTTCTTGCGCATGGCCTTGAAGTGTACCTGGCCGCCGGCTTCGGACATATCCAGCAGGAAGTCCTTGGCAAAGGTGCCATCCTGAATATCGGAAAGGATCTTCTTCATGGTCTTGCGGGTCTCCTCCGTGATCAGCTTGGGTCCGGTGATGTAATCGCCGTACTCAGCTGTATTGGAGATGGAGTAACGCATGCCGGCGAAACCGGACTGATAGATCAGGTCTACGATCAGCTTCATTTCATGCACGCACTCAAAGTAGGCGTTGCGGGGATCATAACCAGCTTCTACCAGCGTCTCGAAACCAGCCTGCATCAGGGCAACTACGCCGCCGCAAAGCACGGCCTGCTCACCAAAGAGGTCGGTCTCAGTCTCGGTGCGGAAGGTGGTCTCCAGGATACCGGCGCGGGCGCCGCCGATGCCAAGACCATAGGCCAGGGCCAGATCCAGGGCCTTTCCGGTGTAATCCTGCTCTACGGCTACCAGGCAGGGCGTTCCCTTGCCGGCCTGATATTCGGAACGTACGGTGTGGCCCGGTGCCTTGGGGGCGATCATGGTCACGTCTACATTGGCCGGAGGCTTAATGCATCCGAAATGAATGTTGAAGCCATGGGCGAACATCAGCATATTGCCCTCTTCCAGGTTGGGCTCGATGCTCTCTTTATACAGCTTTGCCTGCAGCTCATCGTTGATCAGGATCATGATGATATCCGCTTTCTTTGCGGCTTCCGCTGCCGTATAGACCTCCAGCCCCTGCTTCTCAGCCTTAGCCCAGGACTTAGAGCCTTCATACAGACCGACGATGGCATGGCATCCGGATTCCTTCAGGTTCAGCGCATGCGCATGTCCCTGGCTGCCGTAGCCAATGATCGCAATCGTTTTTCCTTCCAGCAGAGAAAGATTACAGTCTTCCTGATAAAAGATCTTTGCCATTTTGATTTTCCCTCCAGTTTTCCATCTGAATATATTTATAGTAAGCCTGATTGGCGAACCAAACTACTTCTCATCCGCTGCGCCGCGGGGCATGCTGGTGAGACCGGTGCGGCAGATATCCAAAATGCGGAAGTCCTTCAGCAGATTAATAAAGGCCTCCAGCTTACTCGCGTTTCCGGTCAGCTCCAGGATCAGGGAATGTTCCGCAACATCCACGATCTTGGCACGGAAAATATCCGCTACAGCGATTACCTGCGAACGCCTGGTGGCATCTGCTTCCACCTTGACCAGCACCAATTCACGGCTGACAGAAGTCTCCGCGGGAAGTTCTTTGATATCCACGACTTCCACCAACTTGGCTACCTGCTTGCGGATCTGCTCCAGTTCCTCATCCTCTCCGCTGGACACAATCGTGATACGGGTATAATCAGGATCCATGGTAGTACCGGCACTGATGGAATCAATATTATATCCGCGGCGGGTAAACAGACCGGATACCCGGCTTAAAACGCCGCTGTTGTTCTCTACAAGCAATGACAAAACCATGCTTCTCATGTCACAATTTCTCCTCCCTGTCGACACTTGAAACATAGTTTAGCATAATAAAACCTCTCTTGCAAGTATTCGGCTTGCAACTTTTTATTCATTGTGGTATTCTTTATAAAATTCTGAATCATTAACAGTACGGAAGGGAGGTGGCACTGTGAGCAGCAGAAAGTCCGCACCGGCTCCGGCTGCCAGACACGGCCGGATGAAGCGTCTGATGGCCTTCGGCTGGAAAGTGGCCGACAAATTCGTGTCGGATAACATTACGCTTTACAGCGCCCAGACGGCCTATTTTGTGGTGGTCTCCATGATTCCCTTCGCTGCCGTACTGGTCCCCCTTCTCTCTCTGCTGATCCCGGACGATACGGTAGAACTGCTCAACAGCATAATACTGCTGCTTCCGGGTCAACTGGGCGATATAGCGAACCGCGTACTGAAAACGCTCTTTCAGACGCCCAGCTCTTCCGTGATCTCCCTATATGTGTTAATTTCCCTGTGGGCTGCCTCCAAAGGAATCATGAGCCTGCAGAACGGACTGCACGGGATCTACCATGTAAAAGAGACCGAAAATTATTTTGTGCGCCGCGGGCGCTGTGTTCTCTACACACTCGTCTTCATGGCAGCTATCCTGTTTGCCCTGGTCCTGCTGGTCATGGGCAACACCTTTGAACGCTTCCTGAGCGAGACCCTTTCCTTCTGGGGCCTGGTCGCGCGGGTCGTACTGGCTTTCCGCACGCTGATCTCCGTTGCTATATTTGTACTGGCCTTTACAGGAGGGTATAAATATCTGGCCGGAACCCGCTGCACTTTCCGGGACGCACTTCCGGGCGTCACCTTGACCACAGTAGCATGGATCGTATTTTCCGGTTTCTATAGTATCTATATCAGCCACATATCTCAGTATATTACGCTGTACGGATCTCTCGGTGCGCTGATCTTCCTGTTCCTCTGGCTATATTTCTGTATTTTGATCCTGATGGTCGGCGCCGAGTTCAATGTCTATTATGCAGAATGGCGTCACCACCGTCAAAAACAGCGGGAACTGGAAGAGGCCTTCCGGGAGATGGAAGAAGCGCCGGCAGGCAGATTAATGAAAGAATATGTGGATCAGGGCGGCGATCTATAACCGCCCTGATTCATTTTTTCTATATTGTCCCCGTCACGACTGCATTTCAAGTGTCTATCTCTTTATATTTTATTGCTATTTCTATCTTGATTTTATTCCCCGTGTTTTTTCTATACCCTAGTCACACTCTATGTTACTGCTTTTTTTCTCGTTTTATTATATATCATATATATATCTTATGCCAGTAAAATATAGTTGATTATTTGGTTAAAAGTGATATGATAGTTATTATCATAAAAAAGACCGGAGGCCGGAGCCCCGTTTTTCAGCAAGGAGGGTTTATCCATGACCGTAGAAGAAAGAATCGCCGCATTGGAAGCGCGCGTTGCAGAACTGGAAAGTTCCCTGAGCCGGGAACATCATCAGATTCTGGAAAATCGTGCCCGCATTGAGGGGAACATTCAGAAAATAGAAGAAAACGTATCCCACATCGAAACTGCTACTGCCCGTCTGAACCAGCAGAAAGCTGTCCTGGCAGAGCACGGAAAACATCTTGAAAAGCACGCCGGCATTCTGGAGCGCATGGCTGTCGCCGCCCAGAAAGGTGCCAAAGGCACCATCGCTACCTACGTAGACTCTGCCGAACCGCTTCATGAAATTCCGGAGGGTGCTGCCGCAGACGGTCCCAGCCTTATGGAACGGATGACCGACGCTGCTGCCGAAGGCGCAGCTCCCATCGTCGAAGTCTGGGAAGACTACGGAAAGCCTGCCGACAAATAAATCTTCAAAAACACAGACCGGCACCGCGATCAGCGGCTGCCGGTCTTTTTTTTCTATTCTCAGCTATTCCGGAACCTTCTTCAGGTGCTCCGCTACCTCGGGGCTCACATGGTCAAGCAAGAAGGTGCGGTCATCCTCCCGTTTCCTCCCCATGTTCTCACGCATCTCTCCGGAGAGACGCGCAATGTCCTCTCGCAGATCCCGCGCGGAAAGCAGCCTGCTGCCGCTTCCCCGGATGATGATCTGTTCCAGACCGTCCGAAGTTGCCACGGTAATCTCATACCTTTTTGCATTTTCATGACTGAACCGCTCTATATACTGATCTGCCGTCTCTGCCTCCTGCGTGAACACCACGTGAATATTCTGATGATCGAACCACTCTGTCCGATGGCCCTGTACACGGTAGGCATCAAAGACCACGATCACCTCACAGCCGCGCAGTCCCTGATAATTGCCCATGATCTCCAACAGGCGCTCTCTGGCCGCATCCACGTTCTCCTGCGCCAGCGCGCGCAGCTCCTCCCAGGCAAAAATGATATTATAACCGTCCACCAACAGGTATTCCGGCAGGCGTTCTCTGGGCGTAAAGGTCCGCTTTACCGGTGCCTCCGGCGCTTTTGCATATTCCCGACGGCCGACGCCTTTTCGTTCCAGTGAACGATCTCTTCCGTTGGCATAGAAGGTACGGGCAATGATGGCATCGATCTCATCGGTCCCGATCCATTGCTCTGCCTCCGGCGGCTCATATTCAGGCACCGTATCAGCCAACTCTTTCCGTCCGCCGAATGATTCCCTGGACTCCAGATGCATATAATCCCACACTTCGTTCCAGGGAACCGGGAAGCCGGAACCATGGGTACAGAATACGGATCCCGGTGGGTTCCGAAGATCCGTCTCCGGGTCATAAGCGAACGCAGCCACGACCTCCTCCTGGTCATGGCAGGGCAGGTAGGCATGATACTGCAGCGACAGCTGTCCCTGCCCGCGGGTGTAGGCCGCCACCTCTTTCTGGTAATTGCGCAGGGTCGCCACCGGGGCAATTCCCGTCAGTACGGCCAGATCCCCGGCCGTCTCCGGCGGATCAGGCTTTCCAAAACGCGACTCGATATCTGTCATGGCGCGTCCCACCTGGGATAGCGGAAGCGTCAGTCGGAAGCGATACCAGGGTTCCAGCAGCAGGGAATCTGCCTGCATCAATCCCTGGCGCACGGCCCGGTAGGTCGCCTGGCGAAAATCTCCGCCCTCCGTGTGCTTTACGTGTGCCCGCCCATTGATCAGCGTGATACGCATATCCGTAATGGCAGATCCTGTCAGCACACCCTTGTGCACCTTCTCCTTCAGATGGGTCAATACCAGGCGCTGCCAGTTTTTCGCCAGAATATCCTCCGAAAGATCTGTGTCAAAGACCAGGCCGCTGCCGCGCTCTCCCGGCGAAAGCAGCAGATGGACCTCTGCATAGTGGCGCAGCGGCTCGAAATGTCCCACACCCTCCACGGTATCCGTGATCGTCTCCTTATAGACAATATGCCCGTCCCCAAAAGAAACCATAATACCGAATCTTTCTTCGATCAGGCTGGCCAGAATCTCCAGCTGCACCTCTCCCATAATGCGGACAGTCAGTTCCCGCAATGTCTCATCCCAGGTGAAAGCCAGTTCCGGGAGTTCCTCCTGCAGCTGACGGAACCGGGGCAGCATCTGCCGCTCATCTGTCTCCGGCGGCAGGATCACACGGTAGGAAAGAACCGGCTCCAGAACAGGCGTGACCCGTCCCTCCTCCGCTCCCAGTCCCTGCCCGGGAAAGGTGGCCGTAAGCCCCGTAACTGCGCAGACCATACCGGCTTCCGCCTGCTGCAGCGGTGTAAAATAATCGCCCGAATACAGCCGCAGCTGATGGATCTTTTCTTCGTATGTCTCTTCTCCCACCTGATACTTCAACAAAAATCTGGGAGAAAGCATACCTCCGGTCAGTTTCAGGTGCGTCAGCCTGGCTCCCGTCTCATCCCGGGTAATCTTATATACCCTTGCGCCAAAAGCTTCGCCCGTGGACTTGGGCCGGGCCAGTCCTGCGAAGGCCCTCAGGAATTCTTCCGTCCCATTGAAGCGCAGGGCTGCGCCAAACCAACAGGGGAACAATTTCCTTTCTGCGATCAGCCGCTGTATCTCTTCCTGTGGGATCTCGCCGGTGGAAAGATAGTTCTCCAGAAGTGCCTCGTCCAGCACCGCAATGTTTTCCAGGCATTCCTCTGAATCCGGCTGGGAGAGGTCCACTACAGCGTCGCACAGATCCTCCCGGAGATTCTTCATCAATGCCTCCCGGTCTGTACCCGGCTGGTCCATTTTATTGACAAAAAGGAAGACCGGTACCCGGTATTGCTCCAGCAGTTTCCAGACCGTGCGCGTGTGTCCCTGCACACCGTCTGCCCCGCTGATCACCAGAATCGCTGCATCCAGCACAGAGAGAGTGCGCTCCATCTCTGCAGAAAAATCCACATGCCCGGGCGTATCCAACAGTGTGATACACGTATCTCCGTACGTAAGCTCTGCCTGCTTTGAAAAAATGGTAATGCCCCTGGCCCGTTCCCTGCTGTCCGTATCCAGAAAAGCATCCTGGGTATCCACACGGCCGGGCCGGCGTATCGCCCCGGCCGCGTACAGCAGCGCCTCGCTGAGCGTGGTCTTTCCGGCATCTACATGCGCCACGATTCCCGTGATCAAACGTTTCATACATATTCTCCTTTAACCGGCCCTGCATCGACATTTGAATATGAACCATGTTGACAAGTTCGTAAACGCTACGCGTTCTCTCACTGTCACGGCGTTCGCGCATGGTTCATTGCTTCGTGCAAAAATAACCGCCTCCCCGGGGGGGAGGCGGCTTTCAGCCTCTAAATTAAACCTGATCTTCATCCCCGAAGGGGTCGCCGCATTCCGGGCAGAACCTCGGCGGATTCGCCGGATCCTCCGGCACCCATCCGCACTTGTCGCAGCGGTACTGGGGAGCGCCGGCAGGCTTCTTAGCGCCGCATTCCATACAGAATTTTCCCTGGTTCACTGCGCCGCAGCTGGGGCAGGTCCACCCCGCGGGAGCTGCGGGTTTCGGGTTGCCGCACTCCATGCAGAACTTACCGGTATTTTCTGCGCCGCAGGACGGGCATTTCCAGGATGCGCCGCCGGCCTGCATCTTCGGCGTCTGCGCCGGTGCCGCCTGGGCCGCCTGCTGCTGCTTGGCCGCATTCATGGCAAACAGATCCTGCGCTGTTACTCCGCCGGCCTGCTGCGCCATGCCCATGCCCATAAAGGCCATAGCAGGGCCGGCATTGGGATTGGCGGCCGCTGCCTTCATGGCTTCTGCCTGTGCCCCTACCAGCTGAGCCGCAGCCATGCCGGGATCGCGGTATACCGCTGCCTTCTGCAGCTCTTTGATGGTAGCCTCATCTTCTTCCGAAGCCTTGACGCCGGAAACGCCGAATGATACAATCTCGATTCCCCGCAGATCTGCCCATTTGGCAGACAGCACTTCATTCAGCGCATTGGCGATCTCAAACGTGTGTCCCGGCAGCGCCGAATAGCGGATGCCCTGAGCAGATATCTTGGCAAACGCCGGCTGAAGAGCGGTCAGCAGTTCTGTGCGAAGCTGTCCGTCCAGCGAGGACTTGGTATAGCTGCCCGTCACGTTGCCGCAGACATTAGTATAGAAAAGAATAGGGTTGGTAATACGGAAGCTGTATTCGCCGAAGCATTTAATAGCCACATCCATATCCAGACCAATATTGGTATCCACCACACGGAAGGGTACCGGATTAGGCGTGCCGTATTTGTTCCCGATGATTTCTTTGATGTTCACAAAATAAACGCGCTGATCCTTGGGGACCTCCCCGCCGAAGCCCACGCGCTTCCCGATCTGAGCAAAGACCTCTTTAATATTGGAGGCCAGATCTCCGGACGCGAAAATAGAAGGCTCACTGGAACTGTCGTACACAAATTCACCAGGCTCCGCGCACAACTCTGTTACCTTTCCCTGATCCACCAGGATCATGCACTGTCCCTCGTTTACCGCAATCACGGATCCGTTGGAAATAATGTTATCCGCACCTCTTCTATTTGAAGAAAAACCGGATGTTTTTTTAATGCCTTTGGTCACCAGCACATCGTTGGGGAGCGTGTCACAATAAAAATATTCTTTCCACTGGTCGCCCAGTACGGTGGATGCCGCTGCCAGGCCTGCCTGAATCAAACCCATAGTCCTGCCTCCTGTTTGTAATCATCCTAGACTGATTGTCTTTAACTTATTATCCTACATTTAGACAATTGTGTCAACATAAAAAGAAAAAGCCCTGCAAGGGAGAGACACCGGAAGGATAATCTTCTGAGCGGGGATGGCGCCTCTCTCTGCAAAGCCTACTACTATTATACGACAGGCATAAGACATATACTGTCATTTACATAAATTTTTAAAACTTTTTCATAATAAACCCTTTTTTACTGCGGTCATACACAACATGCCGGTTATCCTGGGGCTCAAAAAGTCTCCGGTTATCCAAAAAAGCACGGATATCATCGATATCCCTCTGGATGGATCTTTCGTTTATGGAATAGGCCGCAGCTGCTTCGCGCTTTACGATCATCTCGCCTTCTGTCAGCCTGGTATAAAGATCCAGTACCCGAAAACATTTTCCATAGCTCTCCTCACTCATCGTCCCCCGTCCTCCTGTTCACAATATCAAATCGCCTTCTCCGCCGTTTTCGAAGGCTTCATGCCAATGTCTTTTATTGCTATTCGCAAAAACAATCGGATTATACCACTAATCGAAATCAAAGTCAACATAGCGGAAACAGGTTGAAAGCACCTTTTTTGTATGATATCATAAAAAAAGTGTAAAGATGTGGCTGATTTTGTCGCGCTATATTCTCAGGAGGTCGCCATGCTGCATTCACTGGTCGGACATTTCTGCACCATCACCCATCACCGCCTGCTGGTGATGAAATATTGCTTCCGCATCGGTCTGTACCGACAGGGACTTACCCATGATCTCTCCAAATACTCCCCGGCAGAGTTCATCCCCGGAGTCCGGTACTATCAGGGGAATCGGAGCCCGAACGACGCAGAACGCCGGGACCGCGGCTACTCCGCCGCCTGGCTGCATCATAAAGGCCGCAACCGCCATCACCTGGAATACTGGGTAGATTATAAGATCGGCGGTACACCGGGCCAGCTCTATGGGATTCGCATGCCGGAAAAATATGTGCTGGAAATGTTCTGCGACCGCATTGCGGCCAGCCGTGTTTATAACAAGGAAAAATATCACGACGGCATGCCCTATGAATATTTTCTCAAAGGTCTGCCCTATACGCCTCTTCACCCGGACACAGCCCGCCATCTCGGTGCACTGCTGCGCATGTTGGCGGAGCGCGGGGAGGACGAAACCTTCCGGTACATCCGCAGACGGCGGAGAAAGAAATGAGAATTCGAGGACAAGAAGACAAAGGAGACAGAGGAGACAGGGGACGGACCTGTGTCTTCCCCTGGTGGGGAGACACAGGTCCGTCCCCTGTCTCCTATTCTTCTGCGATCACGATACCGCGATGAGGCACCGGCACAGAGAATATGATCTGTGTCTCCGTATTGCCGTATTTCTGGAGCTTTCCAATGAAAGCTTCCAGGTCCCCGGTGTTCGGAAAACCGACTTTCATGATCATAGAATAATTGCCGGATACGATATTACACTCTATTACATTCGGAATCGATTGAATGAAAGGCAGGAAGCTGGATTTATGCTTGGGTTCCATCTCCAGGTTAATAAAAGCCGTAATGTGATACCCCAGCCTCTCCAGACTGACATCCGCATGATAGCCGGAAATTATTCCTTCTTCTTCCAGTTTCTCAATCCGGGCCGCTACCGCCGGCGAAGACAGATAAACCCTCTCCGAGAGCTGCTTCAGCGTGTACCTGGCATTTTCCTGCAATAACTTCAACAACTTGCGATCGATCTTATCCATATTACTTCCTCATACCGGCCTCCGCCTGCAGCAAAGGCCATTCTCCTCCACTTCCCACTGCCGCAAAATCATCGCCGCAGCTTACGATAAAGAGAATACCACAGATGATTCGTAAGTTCAACCGCATTTTTACTTTAAATTCTAAATAACACTACACCAAATAGTTTCTGACCCCAAAGATTGCCGTTCCTACGCGCACCATGGTGGCGCCTTCTTCAATGGCCACCTCAAAGTCTCCGGTCATGCCCATAGAAAGCTCTGTCATCTCCACGCCGGGCAGTTTCATTGCCTCAATGGTATCACGGAGTTCCCGCATCTGTCGGAAATATCCCCTGTTTTCCTCCGGATCGTCTACCGGCGGAGCAATGGCCATCAGCCCGCGGATCTTCAGGTTCGGGAGTTCTGATGCCTGACGGACCAGTGCAAGGGCTTCTTCCTCTGAGATACCGGACTTGGTCTCCTCATCCGCAATATTGACCTCGATCAGCACCGGCATCACCAGGTTCTTTTTCAGCGCCTCTTTCTGGATTTCTTCCGCCAGACGGAGGCTGGATACGGAATGAATGAGGCAGGCCCGGCCCACGACATACTTTACTTTATTGCGCTGCAGATGCCCGATAAAGTGCCAGTTCAAAGGTTCGGTGATGGCCTCCGTCTTCGCCACCACCTCCTGCGCATGGTTCTCCCCAAAATCCTTTACACCGATATCCATCAGGTCCCGGACCATCTCCACCGGCTTGGTCTTGCTGACCGCGATCAGCGTCACCTCTTTCCTGGAGCGGCCCGCGCGATCACAGGCGGCAGCCACACGTTTTTCGACATCTTTATAGTTTTCCTGTACAGCACTCATGATTCTTTCCTCGGATATTTCTCCCCAGATATTCGTTTTTCGACCACTGCTCAGTTCTGCTGCGGCTGCTCGCGGAAGGTGATCTCTCCGGTGGCAGCATCCATGCTCTCCACGATGGCCAGAGATTCTACGCGAATTCCTTTTTCGCGGATCAGCTTTCCGCCATCCTGGAAACCCTTTTCGATAGCGATTCCTACGCCCTCGATGGTGGCACCGGCGCTCTGAATGATATCGATCAGACCGTTGACAGCGCAGCCGTTGGCCAGGAAATCATCGATGATCAGAATATGATCGTCCGCAGAAAGATATTTTTTGGAGACGATAACGTCGTAGATACGATTGTGTGTGAAGGACTGGACCTGGGTCACATAGGACACGCCGTCCAGGTTGATGCTCTGGGCCTTCTTGGCAAATACCACCGGCACGCCGAATTCTATACCCACTACACTGGCGATCCCAATGCCGGACGCCTCGATGGTAAGAATCTTATTGATCGGTCTGTCCGCGAACAAACGCTTCCATTCTTTTGCCATCTCTACAAAGAGGCTGATGTCCATCTGGTGATTCAGAAAATTGTCTACCTTTAACACATTCCCCGTTTTCACGGTTCCGTCTTTGCGGATTCTTTCTTCCAGAAGCTTCATACGGCCTTCCTTTCTCGTCTGAACAGTGTTTTCTGATGTGGAAAAGGGACCACCCGGAGGTGATCCCTTTCTGCGGAAGATGGGACTTGAACCCACACGATCGTCGATCACATGATCCTTAGTCATGCCTGTCTGCCAATTCCAGCACTTCCGCCGACATCACAGGATTATAGCACATACCTCCTGTTTGCGCAAGCAATTTTTTCGCAAAAATTCCATTTAAAAAGTAGTTGACATTTACTTTCGGATGAGGTAATATAAGCAAGTGCCGTGAGAACGGAGACAAATTGCAGACGTGGCGGAATTGGCATACGCGCATGATTCAGGTTCATGTCCATATTACTTGGGTGCGGGTTCAAGTCCCGCCGTCTGCACTTTCTTTTCTCTTTGGCAACAACTTCATAAGGCTTGCAGACGTGGCGGAATTGGCATACGCGCATGATTCAGGTTCATGTCCATATTACTTGGGTGCGGGTTCAAGTCCCGCCGTCTGCACGAAAAAAGTCACGCCGTGTGCGTGACTTTTTTCTTTTCTTTTATATTCTCGGAGCCCGGTCCCATTCTTCTTTTCTTTCCTGATACTGCTCCTTCAGCCAGAGGATGGCTGCTGTGCGGCCATCCTCCGTAAATTCAAATGTACAGGCTGTCCTGCGGGCGGCCTCCGTGGCGTCAAAGGAAAGCGGTTCCGGCCATACCCAGGCTGTCAGGGTAAAGTCCGGCTTCTCTCCGGTGCGCGCCATACGGTACCGCATTCCACAGTGATCTCCCGTAAAAATACCGCCATAGGAAAGAAAGTTCAGGGACAGGATCTGTTTTTCATCCAGCATATATGCCTCCCGTCCGATTACTTCTTCCGGATCAGTCGATAGAAGCCAGCGCCTGGGCCAGATCACCGATCAGATCGTTCTTATCCTCAATACCGCAGGATACACGTACCAGCCCGGCGGGAACGCCTGCCGCCGTCAGCTGCTCTTCGTTCATCTGACGATGCGTGGAGGTGGCCGGATTCAGGCAGCAGGAGCGGGCGTCGGCCACATGGGTCTCGATCGCGAACACCTTCAGCTGCTTCATGAATTTTTCAGCTGCCGCTCTTCCGCCGTACAGTTCAAAGCTGACCACGCCGCAGCCGCCGTTCGGCAGATATTTCTGTGCGACCTTATAGTAAGGGTCCGAAGGCAGTCCGGAATAGCTGACGTGCTTCACCTGCGGCTGCTGCTCCAGGAATTCCGCCACGGCCTGGGCGTTTTCTACGTGCCGGGGCATTCTGACATGCAGGGATTCCAGTCCCAGGTTCAGAAGGAACGCGTTCTGCGGCGACTGAATGCTGCCGAAATCGCGCATCAGCTGTGAAGTAGCCTTGGTGATAAAGGCGCCTTCCATACCAAATTTTTCCGCATACACGATCCCATGATAGGATTCATCCGGCGTGCAGAGTCCGGGGAATTTATCCGCGTGGGCCATCCAGTCAAAATGTCCGCCGTCCACAATAGCACCGCCCACGGCCGAACCGTGACCATCCATATATTTGGTGGTGGAGTGTGTTACAATGTCTGCCCCCCACTCGATGGGCCGGCAGTTGACCGGGGTCGGGAAGGTATTGTCCACGATCAGCGGGACGCCGTGCTTGTGAGCCGCCTTCGCGAACTTTTCGATATCCAGCACCGTCAGCGCCGGATTGGCAATGGTCTCGCCGAACACGGCCCTTGTATTATCCTGAAATGCTGCTTCCAGCTCTTCCTCCGTGCAGTCGGGGGATACGAAGGTTGTCGTGATGCCCATCTTGGCCATGGTCACGGAAATCAAATTAAAGGTGCCTCCGTAAATACTGGAGGAGGAGACGATATGGCTGCCGCACTCACAGATATTGAACAGCGCAAAGAAGTTGGCCGCCTGTCCGGAGGAGGTCAGCATAGCGGCCGCACCGCCTTCCAGGGAAGCAATCTTGGCGGCCACGTGGTCATTCGTGGGGTTCTGCAGGCGTGTATAGAAATATCCGGATTCCTCCAGATCGAACAGCTTTCCCATGTCCTCGCTGGTGTCATACTTAAAGGTCGTGGACTGAATGATGGGAATCTGGCGCGGTTCCCCGTTGCCGGGGGTATAGCCGGCCTGCACGCACCGGGTGTTGATTTTGAGTTCGCTCATGATGATACATACCTCCTCTTTTATTCCTCCAGCATTGCCAGAAAGTCTTCTTCTGACAAAATGGGGATTCCCAGCTCTCTGGCCTTCCGGTTCTTGGAAGATCCTGAGAGCGGATCATTGTTGATCAGATAATCTGTGTTTTTACTGACGGATCCGGCTACCTTGCCGCCGACTGCCTCTATACGTGCCTGGGCTTCCTTCCGGTTGGCAAAAGCTGTCAGCGCGCCGGTAATCACAAAGGTCTTGCCGGCAAAGGAAGGCTTCTCAGGCGTCTCCTCGGGAGCCTCCAGCCGCAGGATCCCCAGAAGATCCGCCAGCAGCTTCCGGTGTTCTTCCTCTGCGAAATAAGACGTGATCCCTTCCGCCAGCACCGGGCCTATGCCGTCCACCGCCGTCAGTTCCTCCGCCGGAGCATCCATCAGCCGCGGCAGATCATACGAAAATGCTTTGGCAAGCACCCGGGCGTTAGCCGCCCCGATCCCCGCAATTCCCAGCCCATACAGCAGTCTGGGCAGCGTGGTATCTCTGGCTTTTTCAATGGCAGCCGTCAGTTTTTCGAAGGATTTATCCCCCAATCCCTCCATGGAAACAATCTCTTCCCGATGATCCTTCAGTCGGAAGATATCTGCCACAGAGTGCAGCAGTCCTGCAGAAATCAGCTTCTCCAGAGTTGCCTCCGAAAGCCCATCCACATTCAGGCCGTCCCGGCTGACGAACAGGGCGTAACTCCCGATCTGCTTTGCCTGGCACAGCGGATTGGTGCAGTAGAGCGCCTTTACATCTCCGTTCTCCACGACTTTCGTCAGACCGCCGCACACCGGACAGCGGTCCGGCGGGGCTGCGGCACCGCTGCGCGTCAGGTTCTCCGCGATCTGCGGGATGATCATATTGGCTTTATAGACCGAGATGCGGTCTCCTTCCCCCAGGGCCAGCGCCTCCAGAATGCTCAGATTATGTACGCTGGCGCGGCTGACGGTCGTCCCCTCCAGCTGTACCGGTTCAAAGACCGCCACCGGATTGATCAGGCCCGTCCTGGAAGGACTCCATTCTATGTAAGACAGTGTGGTTTCCTGCTGTTCATCTGCCCACTTAAAGGCGATGGCATTGCGCGGGAACTTCGCGGTCCGGCCCAGCGATTCACCGTAGGCGATATCATCCATAAGCAGCACCAGACCGTCAGAGGGAAGATCGCTTTCTCCCACCATCCCGGCAAAGTTGACCACTACCGCCGGCAGGGTCTGCGCATTGACCCGCTCGTAATAGACCACCTCAAAGCCCTGTCCCTTCAGCCAGACGAACTGCTGCTCCCGGGAATTGGCAAAATCTACGCCCTCTGCCCGCACCAGGGCAAAGGCATAAAAACGCACGTTCCGGGCCGCGGTCACCGCTGCATTCAGCTGCCGCACAGAACCGCTGCACAGGTTTCGGGGATTTTTATATTGGTTCTCTACCTCCGGGATCTCGCGGTTGATACGGGTAAAATCCGAATAGCGGATGACCGCCTCCCCGCGGAGGATCAGCTCCCCCTGATAAGGGATCCGCAGCGGAATATTGGCAAAGGTCCGCGCGTTAGGTGTGATGACCTCACCGATCTCTCCGTTACCCCGGGTCACAGCCTTAAACAGTTCGCCGTCCCGGTAGGTCAGCACCACCGTCAGGCCATCCATCTTCCAGGAAAGAAGTCCTTCCTGGTCCCCCAGCCAGTCGACCAGATTTTCCACGTTTTTGGTCTTGTCCAGGGAAAGCATGGGCGCCTCGTGGGTCTCTTTGGGCAGCTCGCTCACCACTTCATATCCCACCCGCTGCGTGGGACTGCCGGCCATAATAATGCCGGTCTCCTGTTCCAGCGCCTGCAGTTCGTCATACAGACGGTCATACTCCAGGTTGGACATGATTTCTCTGGCTTCCTGGTAGTAGGCACGGGAAGCCCGATTCAAAAGCTCCGTCAGTTCGCGGATCCGTTCTCTTTGTTCTTCCATTCGATTCCTTTCACCGCCTCTGCGCTTACTGCTCCGCCGGAGACGTTTTCTGTTCCATCCCCAGCAGCCGGTAGAGTTCCTTCAGTTCTTTTCCCTCTACCCTTTTCCAGTGCGCCAGCGGCAGGTTCCCCAGCTTGATATTCATCACCCGGACCCGCTGCAGCGATACCACATGATAGCCAAGCGCCTCGCACATGCGCCGGATCTGACGGTTCAGGCCCTGGGTCAGCACAATACGGAAACGATCATGCGCCAGCTTTTCCACCCGGCATTTTCGTGTTTTCGTTCCCAGTATGGGCACGCCGTTTCTCATGCGCTCCAGGAATTCCATATCGATCGCGCGGTCCACGCGGACCACGTATTCCTTTTCATGATAGTTGGATGCTTTCAGCAGGCGCTCCATCATTTCCCCCTGATTGGTCATCAGGATCAGGCCCTCCGAGGATTTATCCAGACGTCCCACGGGATAAAGCCGCTGCGGATATCCCACAAAATCTACAATGTTGGCCGGTTCTTCTTTGGATGTGGTGCAGACCACGCCCACCGGCTTATTTACGGCCAGGATCACCGGCTCCTCTTCCCGCACAATGCGAGCGCCTTCACAGATGATCACATTATCATCCGTGACACGCATCCCGGTCTGTGCCCGCTTTCCATCCACGGTTACCTTTCCGGCCTCGATCAGGCGGTCCGCTTCCCTGCGGGAGCAGAACCCCGCCTCGCTCATATATTTATTCAGGCGAATTCCTTCCTCCATCGTTCTTCCTTTCCGGCGGGAACGCCTATTCCGTATCTCCGCCCAGTTCCGACCGCTCTGTAATGAACATCGCATCGCCAAAGGAAAACACGCGGTACCGTTCCCGTATGGCTTCCCGGTAGGCTGCCAGGATATGCTCTCTTCCGGCCAGTGCGGACACCAGCATCATCAGGGTGGATTTCGGAAGATGGAAATTGGTGATCAGCTCATCCACCAGGCGGAAACGGTATCCCGGATAGATAAAAATATCTGTCCAGCCGCTGCCGGCCTGCAGCGTGCCGTCCTCCGCGGCTGCGGATTCCAGCGTGCGGCAGCTGGTGGTACCCACCGCGATCACCTTTTTTCCTTCGGCTCTGGTGCGGTTCACAAGCTCCGCCGCCTCCGCGCTTACCTCATAATATTCAGAGTGCATATGGTGATCTTCCACCGTTTCCACCTTGACCGGACGGAAGGTCCCCAGGCCCACATGCAGCGTCACTTCGGCAATGCGCACCCCCCGCGCCCGCAGCTCCTCCAGCAGTTCTTTGGTAAAATGAAGACCTGCCGTCGGTGCGGCGGCAGAGCCGTCATATTTCGCGTAGACCGTCTGATAACGCTCCTTATCCTGCAGTTTGTGCGTAATATACGGCGGCAGCGGCATCTCTCCCAGCTCATCCAGGATCTCTTCAAAGATTCCGTCAAAATCAAAACGAATATGACGGTTTCCATCCTCCACGATATCTGTTACGGTACCTGTCATACGGCTGCCGAACTCGATGACCGTACCGGGCTTCGCCTTCTTTCCCGGGCGCACCAGCGTCTCCCATACATTATTCTCCAACCGTTTTAAGAGCAGCACCTCAATGACCGCTCCGGTCCCCTTTCTTGTACCGAAGAGCCGCGCAGGGATGACCCGCGTATTGTTAATGACCAGGCAGTCCCCCGGCGCGATCATGTCGCGGATTTCCCGAAAAACATGATGCGAGACCCCGCCTGTATTCTTATTCAGCACCAGAAGCCGGGAGGACGCCCTGTCCGCAAGCGGATCCTGCGCGATCAGCTCCTCCGGCAGTTCATAATCAAAATCATTTACATTCATTTTTTTCTTGCTTTCAGATTGTTTCTTGTTTTCATGCGGAAAAACGGGCCGCCGCAGCGGCCCGTTACGTATCCTGTTTAGTTCTCCGGCTTATCTACCGACAGATACTGCTTGTAAATATAACCGGTGTTTCCACTCTGTAATACGACCTTGCACCAATTCTCGCTGTCCCCGATCACGTGCACCCACACGCCGGGATCGACCAGAACAAAGTCCTCGGTATCCTCATCCAGGCTGGGCACCTTGCGGCACTTTACCTGTGTGGTGGTGTAGCGAATATCATCCACCTCTTCAAAGGTGATATCGCTTCCCGTGGGCTGGGCGGCTTCCTCTGTATTCTCTGCGCTTTCTGCACCTTCTGCCGTTCCTCCGGCCAGTGCCTCCACATACGCCTTCAGATTCGCATCTGCCGCCAGGGCATCCTGATATTTCTGGTTGATCATCGCGGAAAGTTCCTGTACCTGATCAGAGGAAGAAATGCCGGTCATAAAGGTGCTGACAGCATCGTCAAAGTTCTCGTAGGGCAGCAGCCGCAGCGCGCCGTTTTCATCCGTGCGCACATAGGCGGGCACCATGCCCGGCGCGGGCGTGTCGATATCCTTGAACTTCATGCCGTAGGTCACATAGACCGCCGTCTCACCTTCCTTTTCTCCGTCCATCACATACGTGGTGACATCCTGATAGGACTCAATGGCCTCGCTCTGGCTCTGAATAGCCGCCTCGTCGATGGTCACGGAAGGATCCAGGATATTGGCCAGTTGTGCCGTATCACCGGCGATGACCGCATTATAATAACTCTGTACCAACGCAGCCACTTCCGGATTGGTATCCTTTTCCCAGCTGATAGCAGGCTCTGCGGGCTCAGTCTCGGCCGGCGCCGTGGTCTCCGGTGCTTCCGTCTCCGCGGGAGCTTCGGTCTCGGCCGGCTGTGTCTGCGTCTCCTCCGCTGCGCCTCCGATGGTGGGAAGATTGAGGATTCCCTTCTTCACGGCAAAATAACCTGCTGCAGCCAGCGCTGCCAGAATGATCAGGACCATCAGTGTGGTCAGGATCTTTTTGCGGCGGCGGGCTCTCTGTCTGCGGGCCCTGCGGGCTTCACGGCTGTTTTCTCCGTCGCCCAGGGTATTGGACATCATGCGGTCTTTTTTGGTCCCGCCGGTGTATACGCCCCGGTCGGAGGTATCCCGCTGATACTTGCCGGAGTAAATATCCTCCGTGGACTCACCCTCTGCCAGGGGATCATCTACTACGCCGTCCAGCTTTTTGACCGGGCGGTCTTCTTCCGCAGCCGGTTCCTCATCTTCGCCTGCCAGGATCTCTTCCATATCTTCTACAAGAGATTTGGTAAGCTCCTGTTGTGCCAGTTCCTCTGCGTCGGCCGCTTCGGGAACTTCCTCTGTCATATCCGGAGTGGGAGTATCCGCGGCGGCATCGGTATCCGGAGCAATCTCATCCAGATCCTGTACCAGATCTTTTTCAAAATCCTTATCCATGATAGCCTCCTTGTCTTTTTTGCCTCCTGCGCAGATTTTTGATATCTGTACATCAGCATAAAATATTCCCAAACAGAATTTATTATAACAAAGTATCTCTTTTATTGTCAACAAGGATTCTATGAGGATTCCGTGAACGTTCGCGGCCATGCTTCCCGTCAGCCGCTAAAACTGCACTTCGTAAAGACGATCCTCCGGAATGCTATAGGCCAGAAGCCGATCGGAAAGGATCTGATCGGGCGGCACCTCCACACGGTTTACCTCCCGCAGAAGAGCCGCCAGTTCCTCCGGCTGAGCGTACATGTCTCCCGGCACCAGCAGCACCTCATGCAGACTGGAGGGGACCACATAGAACAACGAAAGCGGGCTTTCCTTCAGGATATCCCGCAGCAGCCCCTGTACAGCAATCACGGAGGCGCCTAGGAACTGCTTCTCGTTCGTAAGCACCAGAATAGGAAGATCCGGCATAATATCATCTACGGGGACCGGGCTCATCTGCCTGATCATTTCCGTTAAGCGGATGCACAACGGCCGGCTGTTCTTGCTCAGATTCTCCGCCGCCGCCTGAAATACCTGCTGCGGTGTTTTTCCCCAGGCCTTTAGCATCTTTTCCTCAATTCGCACCACCCCTACGGCTCCGTAATCCGTCCGGGGGACCAGAACACACCGCTGCACCAGGCTCGTGCCGGGCAGCGGGACCTGCAGGCCTTTGCAGTCGCCGCCTTCTATACGTTCCGGTTCCTGCAGCATGATCTGCAGACACGCTTTCATTTCCTCCCAATCCTGCCACGCAACTTCTGCCGCATACTTTTCTGCAAGGTTTCTTTTTTCTTCTCTCATCTTTTTCCTCTGTCAGTGCGGACAGGGGAAGTCCCGGCGATGGTGCAGGATTTCCTGCTGTCCTCCGCTGTTCCACTGCGGACTCCGCCTGCAGTCCGGCCCACCGCCGCAGATGGAGACGTCGTTGGGTCCTCAGAACCTCGTATTTTGTAGAATTCCAGAAGAAGAAAAAATGCGTCTGAGAGGAATCGAACCTCCGCACGCGGCTCCGGAGGCCACTGCTCTATCCACTGAGCTACAGACGCATCGGTATTACTATACCACACCCGAAAAATATTTCAAGTGCAATTTTGTTTTTTTACTTTTACCAATTCGACATGGTGCTGCCCTTGCGATCCACCAGACGCGGCCGGAATCCGCCCTCTTCCAGCACCTGCAGGATCTGCATTTTGTGCTCTGTCCCAAAGGCTTCCAGCGTGATCCGCAGCTCCACCAGGTCATTGCGGTTGATGCTGAAGAACTGGTTGTGCTCCAGACTGATGACATTCGCCTTCTGCTCTGCGATCAGACCGGCCACCTTCACCAGCTGTCCGGGCTTATCCGGCAGCAGTACGGATACCGTAAAGACACGGTCCCTGGCCATCAGGCCGTGCTGTACAACAGAAGCCATCGTAATGACATCCATATTACCTCCGCTGATCACGGACACGACCTTTTTGCCCTTGGCCTCCAGGTGCTTTAAGGCCGCGATGGTCAGAAGACCGGAGTTTTCGGCGACCAGCTTGTGGTTTTCCATGAGATCCAGGAAGGCAACGATCAGCTCTTCATCCGGGATGGTGATGATCTCGTCAACATTCTGCTGCACATACGGGAAGATCTTCTCGCCGGGCGTCTTGACCGCGGTGCCGTCAGCGATGGTCTTTGCGGACGGAAGGGTCACCACATGGCCCTCCTCCAGGGATGTCTTCATACAAGCTGCCGCCTCGGGTTCCACGCCGATCACCTTGATCCGGGGATTGAGCATCTTTGTAAGTGTGGAAATGCCTGTCAAAAGTCCGCCGCCGCCCACCGGCACAAGAATACAGTCGACGGTCGGGAGCTCTTTAAAGATCTCCATAGCGATCGTGCCCTGCCCGGTCGCAACATCCAGATCATCAAAGGGATGAATAAAGGTATATCCGTTCTCTTCTGCCAGCTTGTAGGCATAGGCGCAGGCATCGTCATAGACATCACCATAGAGCACGACCTCTGCGCCGTAGCTCTTGGTGCGGTTGACCTTCATCAGCGGCGTTGCCGTGGGCATCACGATGGTCGCCTTCACGCCGTAGGCCTTCGCCGCATAGGCGACGCCCTGGGCATGGTTTCCCGCGGAGGCTGTGATCAGGCCCTTGGCCCGCTCCTCCGGGGACAGTGTGCTGATCTTATAGTATGCACCGCGGATCTTATACGCACCGGTCTTCTGCATATTTTCCGGCTTCAGGTATACTTTATTACCGGTCAGATGACTGAAATACTCGCTGTACTGCAGCTTGGTCTCCAGCGTGACCTTCTTAACGATCTCCGCAGCCTCCTCGAACTTCTCCATGGTCATCTTATCTGTACTCATTTTATCTTCCCTTCTGTTGTCGGCAGCAGCCGTTCATTTTGGTCCTTGCGTCATTTATTCGCTGAAGATCGCATTCACATAGGATTCGGCGTCAAATTTCTGCAGATCATCGATATGCTCTCCCACGCCAATATATTTAACAGGAAGCCCCAGTTCCGCCTGAATGGCCACAGCAATGCCGCCCTTGGCGGTGCCGTCCATTTTGGTCAGGATAATGCCCGCCACGTCCGCGACCTGCATGAATTCCCGGGCCTGTGCCAGGGCGTTCTGCCCGGTGGTGCCGTCCAGTACGATCAGCGTCTCCTTATAGGCCTCCGGATATTCCCGGTCGATGATGCGGTTGATCTTCTGCAGCTCGTTCATCAGGTTCTTCTTATTGTGCAGACGCCCTGCCGTGTCGCAGATCAGAAGATCCGCGCGTCTGGCTTTGGCGGCAGCCACCGCGTCAAAAACAACAGCACCGGGGTCCGCCCCCTCGTTCTGCGCAATAATTTCCACACCGGCACGGTGCGCCCATTCTGTCAGCTGCTCAATAGCGCCGGCACGGAAGGTATCGGCTGCGGCCAGGATTACCTTTCTGCCGCGGGATTTCTCCTGCGCGGCCAGCTTGCCGATGGAAGTCGTTTTCCCAACGCCGTTGACGCCGACCACCAGCAGCACGGAGGTCTGATTCTCATAGTCATAGGCGTTTTCGCCGACATCCATGCGCTCCCGGATGGTATTGATCAGCAGCTCGCGGCACTCCGACGGCTTATGGATGTGTCTTTCCTTCACCTGTTCCTTCAGACTTTCCAGGATCTCATCCGTGGCGTTCACCCCGATATCCGCGGTGATCAGGATCTCTTCCAGTTCCTCATAGAAGTCATCATCGATGTATTCCAGACCGAACACCGCGGAAAAACCGTTCGCGATGTTCGCCCGGGTCTTTGACAGGCCCGCGAACAATCTGCTGAAAAACCCCTGTTTCTTTTCTTCGCTCATTTTTTATTCTCCTCAGGCCTCGGCTGTCTGTTCTTTTCCCGAGGCTTGTTCCTCTGCCTGCTTCCGCTTTGACCATTCCTCGCGCCGGCGGTTGTTGGCCGGAGTCCCCGCCAGATCGTACGGCGTCTCCTGATATACGTAGTAATTCAGCCAATTCGTATACAGCGTATTCGCGTGCAGGCGCCAGGTCAGCTTCGGCGTCTGAGACGGGTCATTATCCGGATAGTAGTTTTCCGGGATCATAGGATTGATTCCGGCCTTCAGATCACGGTGGTACTCTTTATCCAGCGTCATCCGGTCATATTCCGGGTGCCCCGTAATAAAGATCCGGCTGCCGGAGCGGTTCTGCACCAGATAGGCGCCGGCCTCGTAGGATTTCGCCAGAACGATCAGGCTCGGATGATCCTGGATCTTTTCCAGCGGTACCGTCGTGTTCCGGGAGTGCGGCACCTTGAAGAAATCGTCAAAACCTCTGGTCAGGGGATAATCCCGCGTCAGCAAATGGTGCTTGTAGACCCCGGAGATCTTGCGCGGCAGCAGTTCTTTATCGATTCCGTAATGATAATAAAGGCCCGCCTGCGCGCCCCAGCAAATATGAATGGTCGAAGTAACCGAATACCGGCTCCATTCCATGATCTTTACCAGCTCCGGCCAGTAATCCACCTCTTCAAAAGACATCACCTCCAGCGGCGCCCCGGTAATGATCATACCGTCGAAGAACCGATCCTTCACGTCGTCAAAGGTCACATAAAAGCGATTCAGGTGCGCAGACGAGGTGTTCTTGGATGTATGGGTGGACATGTGCATCAGCGTCAGTTCCACCTGCAGAGGCGTATTCGACATGGCACGCATCAGCTGAACCTCCGTGTCCTCCTTGATCGGCATCAGGTTCAGCACCAGGATCTCCAGCGGACGGATCTGCTGGGACAGGGCGCGGTCTTCATCCATAACAAAGATCTTTTCACGTTCCAGGATCGAGCGTGCGGGAAGATCATTCTGAATTTTGATAGGCATGTCTATTTCCTCCTCGGTTCGGTACGGCTCATGTATGTTCGGCGTCTTTTTTTGCGCCGCGCATACACCTGATAACTATAGCACTTTTATGGTAATTTGTAAATTCAAGAATCACGCTCGTTTTTTGCGATTTCCCGTCCCTGTACTGCTCGAATAGAATCCCCGGATCTCCTCATAAGACCGGCGGATCCGTTCACTTTCGCTGCGCGCGAGGACCGCCTGCGTACGGCGTTCAATATAGCCCCGCAGCTTCTCCATGTACTCAGGCTCCGTGATCTGTCCCTCCGCCACCTGCGTCAGCCCTTTTTCCCAGCTGGCCGTCAGCTCCGGGTTCAGGAGGGAGCGAATGGAGCAGTCTACGGTGTCGAATACCAGCTCGCCCGTCAGGGTGGGCGTGATCACCTGCGTCTTTTTGGCCAGGGACAGATATTGGATCGTCACCAGCTTTTTCAGGATTTCGGCCCGCGTGGCAGAGGTGCCGATCCCACTCCCCTTGATCTGGGCACGCAGTTCTTCATCTTCGATCAGCTGTCCGGCATTTTCCATGGCAAGAATCATAGATCCCGAGGTGTAGCGCTTGGGAGGAGATATCTCGCCCTCCTTGATGACGAAGCCCTGCATGGAAAGCCTGCTTCCTTTTCTGAGCGCGGAAAGGGACGCAAAAAGCGCCTCCGATCCTTCGTTTTCCGCATCATCTCCGCCCTCAGCATCGGCCTTTTTCGTCTTCCATTCGCCGGTCACCTTCATAAATCCGATATCCTTCAGCACCTTGAAATTCGAGAAAAAATGCTCCCCGTTCCGCTCGATCTCCAGCGCGATCTTCTCATAGACCGCCGGGGGATAAAAAATGCTTAAGAAACGGCGCACGATTTTCTCATAGACCTTCACATGCTGCGCGGAAAGGGAAGACAGCGCAGAAATACCCTGCCCCGTCGGAATGATGGCGTAGTGATCCGTGATCTGTTTATCATTCGTATAACGGGAGGATCCGATCTTTTTGTAATCCCCCTTGGCGAGGATCTCTTCCGCAAGCGGGCGGACGCCGGGAATGGCCTTCAGACCCCCGATGTTCTTCCCGATTTCCTTCGCGATGGCGGAAGAAAGTACACGCGCGTCCGTTCTGGGATAGGTCACCAGCTTCTTTTCATACAGGCTCTGTACGATCTTCAGTGTTTCATCCGGCGAAATTTTCATGGTCTTTGCGCAAACATTCTGCAGCTCGGCAAGATTGAAAAGCAGCGGCGGATATTTCTTTTCCGTCTTCTTTTCCTTCTTTACCACGACTGCCTCCCATGGAGCAGGGACCGCGCGGACATCTGCCATCGCCTGCGGGACCGGACCGGCCGGGAGGCCGGAAAGATCCCCCGCCTTCAGAAACGAGATCAGCGCCTCAGCATCCTCCCGTTTCCGGAACCCGTTCTCCTTATACAGCACCGGGTGATTTTCCAGACGGCTGCCAGGAACGGCGCGCCACTCTGCCAGGAAAAGATCCGCTGCTGCAGGCTCCGCCGCGGGGGCGCCGGCCTGTCCGCCGGGAATCGACGTTTCCGCCAGCACCCGGTAGAAAGGGGTCTTTACAAAATTTCGGATTTCCCGCTCCCTGCGGACCACCATGCCCAACACGCAGGTCATGACCCGCCCTACGGATATCACGGTTCGGTCCTTTTTCAGGCAATTCGCGATCACATTCCCGTATTTCAAAGTCAGGAGACGGGAGAAATTGATTCCCATCAGATAATCTTCTTTTGCCCGCAGGTATGCCGAATGCGCCAGGTTGTCATATTCGGAAAGATCCTTCGCTTCCCGGATTCCCTTTTTGATCTCCTCTTCGGTCTGGGAATCGATCCACACCCGCAGTCGCTGCTTGCCCGGGGCCCCTGCCATCTGTTCCACCAGCCGGTAGATGTATTCTCCCTCGCGCCCCGAGTCGGTGCAGACATAGATCCGGTCCACATCCTTCCGGTTCAGCAGCGTCTTCACGATCTGGAACTGTTTGCTGACGGAAGGGATCACTTCGTAGAGGAAGGTGTCCGGCAAAAACGGCAGGGTCTCCAGACGCCAGCGCTTCAGGGCCGGATCATAGACCTCCGGATAGCTCATCGTGATCAGATGCCCTACACACCAGGTCACCACCGACGATTCGCTTTCCAGATAGCCGTCAGCACGGCGCATATTCTCCCCGAGGACCCTGGCGAATTCCTGCGCCACGCTCGGTTTCTCTGCGATATATAGAGATTTTGCCATCCGTTCCTCCTTTTTTCTCTGATTGATGCCTGCGTGAACCATCCGGTACCTGAGAGTACCTCGCCCCTGAAACGGGATAAGCTGCCGGCAGCTTATCCCGACAGCTTATCAGTAATTTTCTATTTTTCTGTTTCAGTTCTTTTTGCTGCGGCGACAGGTTTATTTCTTAGTGATCTTACCCTGTGCGTACAGAAGCTCTGCGGAAAGAACCGCGCCGCCGGCTGCGCCGCGCAGCGTATTGTGGGAAAGTCCCACGAACTTCCAGTCATAGACGGTGTCCTCTCTCAGACGGCCGGCAAATACGGCCATACCGCCATCGACCTCGCGGTCCAGCTTCGGCTGCGGACGATCGTCCTCTTCAAAGTAATGAATGAACTGCTTCGGTGCATGAGGCAGGTTCAGTTCCTGCGGCAGGCCGCGGAAATTCGCCCATCTCTCCAGGATTTCTTCCTTCGTGGGCTTCTTCTTGAAGGACACGAATACAGACGCCGTGTGACCGTTGGATACGGGCACGCGCAGGCACTGGGAGGTGATGATCGGGCTGGTCGCCTTCACGATCTCTCCATTCTCAATATGTCCCCAGATCCTAAGCGGCTCCTGCTCGCTCTTTTCCTCTTCGCCGCCGATATACGGAATGACGTTGTCGATCATTTCGGGCCAGTCCTTAAAGGTCTTTCCGGCTCCGGAGATCGCCTGATAGGTAGATGCGACCACGACCGTAGGTTCGAATTCACGCAGCGCATGGATCATGGGCGTATAGCTCTGGATAGAGCAGTTCGGTTTTACAACAATAAATCCGCGGGTCGTTCCCAGACGTTTCTGCTGGAAAGGAATGATGTCCAGATGCTCGGGATTCAGTTCCGGCACCACCATCGGCACATCCGGCGTCCAGCGGTGCGCGCTGTTGTTGGAGACCACCGGGGTCTCGGTCTTCGCGTAGGCTTCCTCGATCGCACGGATCTCTGCCTTGGACATATCCACGGCGCTGAACACAAAGTCCACCGTAGCTGCGACCTTCTCCACGTCTGCCACGTTCATAACAACGATTTTCTTGGCCCACTCAGGCATCGGAATATCCAGCTTCCAGCGGTCGCCGACTGCTTCTTCGTAGGTCTGGCCGGCGGAACGGGCGCTCGCTGCGAGCGTCACCACTTCGAACCACGGATGGTTGTCCAGCAATGTCAGGAAACGCTGACCCACCATACCGGTAGCGCCAAGAATACCAACTTTTAATTTATCGCTCATATCGTTCTCCTCCCCTCTCCGCAGGTCCCGGTCCGGGACACAAGGTTCCGGAGTACCTCTCCTCTAGCGGTGAGATTTCTACCCATTCTACTCTACCTTTTACAGAATTTCAAGCCCCTTTCGGCCGGAAACTTTTCTTTTCCCCCTCCTTGACAACCCCCGCCGGATATGCTAAGATATCATAGCTGTCACAAAGGCAGTTTGAAAAGCTTCCATGGCTCAGTCGGTAGAGCGACGCATTCGTAATGCGTAGGTCGCCGGTTCAAGTCCGGCTGGGAGCTTTTTTTGTTACTATTCACAGCCAGGCGAAAACCTGAGAACAGCCGGTTCAAGCTTGCTTGTAACCGGCTGTTAACGGGTTTTCATCTGGCGACAATGACACAGGCACAGACATAAGCGCTGAAAGCGCGACAGGCTGACGCAGTCAGACTGGTCTGTGTCTTGTCATTTCGGCAGGGCTGTGAATAGTAATCTTTTTGTTATCTATATCCCCGGGGAATGCTTTCCTAATATACAAAAATGACCGGCGCGGCCAGGAGAAAAAGTATATGAACAGACCCGATTTTAAGGAGGTCGGACGGTTGATCCGCATGCTGACGGATCTCGGCACCGCTTTTGAAGGTATATATGAAAAAACGTCGCAGTTTGAGAACAGCCTCCGAGAAGCCTGTGAAGCCAGACGCATCGCATCAGCCGGGGAGTCTCTCTCCCGCATTTCTGTAGAAGAGCTTCCCTCCGCCGTGCGCCCCTCACAGATCCAGTCTCTTCGGGCGGCAGGTTTTCTTTCCCTGCGGGATCTGCATCAGGCGTCCGACGCCTCTATTCTGGAGGTCTCCGGCATAGGGGACAAAACGCTGACCGCCCTTCGGACCGCAGAAGGGGAATTTCTCCGACTCCTGGCAGAGCGGGAACGCGTAATACTGCAGCCGGATGCAGCGGAAACCACAATAAAAGGCACCGGCGATAGCAGCCGCTGCCCTTCGGACCGTGAAATCATCACATTACTCTTCCGCCTTCTGCAGGCAGAAAAGGTGAAAGCGGATGCGCAGCCGCTGCGCGAAGAGCTCTCCTCTTCCATTCATCAGGTCATCGGGCACGTCACCATTCGCAATCGAGTGCGGTGGTTCTTTTCTACGAAGCGTACACGGGAAGAAAACATTCTTGCCATTGCGGATTTGATCGGTTTCTGCCGGAATCCGCTGTGCACTCGCGCGCTATCCCTTGTATCGGCTTTCCGCGATGCCGAATCTGCCGACGAATCGGCTGCTCTTCCGGATTTTGAACGGAACAGTGCCTCCTATTACGCACTTCTGGAACGTTTTTCCGGCACCTCCCTGCCGGAGGAGCTCATCTATCAGAGCATTCCGGCACAACTGGCGTCAGAAATCCGCGCAGAGGAAATGGACCTTGCCGGATTTCACGGAAACCTGCGAAGCTATCAGGACTTCGGCGCACGCTATATTCTGCACCAGAAGAAAGTTCTCCTGGGTGATGAAATGGGGCTGGGCAAGACCATTCAGGCGATTGCCGCCATGTCCCACCTGGCCCGCAAGCAGCCAGGCTGTCATTTTCTGATCGTATGCCCCGCCTCTGTCACCAGGAACTGGTGTCGTGAGGTGGACAAGTTCAGCGATATCCCTGTCTCCCTGATCCACGGAGAGACGTGGGAGGCTGCTCTTGACCATTGGATGCGCTGTGGAGGAGCCGGCGTCACCAGCTACGAGGGCATGGATAAGATCATCAGCCGGATCGACCGTGTGGTTTCTCTGGCACTTTTTGTCATCGATGAAGCCCATTACATCAAAAATCCCGAAGCAAAACGTACAAAGAACATTCACCGGCTGTATGAAGAATCCGAACGAATTCTCCTGATGACCGGTACCCCGTTGGAAAACCGCGTGGAAGAAATGTGTCAGCTGATTGGATTCGTGCGACCGGATCTTACAGCACAGATCCGGGAGAAAGCGCTGTTCCGGAATCTGCCGGAATTCAAAGAACTCCTCTCTCCCGTTTATCTGCGCCGACTGCGGGATCAGGTGCTCACGGAGCTGCCGCCGCTGACAGAGGAGGAGGAATGGTGCATCATGACCGGCGAGGACCGCGAGGCCTATCTTGCGCAGGTGCAGGCGCGACAGTTCATGGCTATGCGGCGCATCTCCTACCTGCAGGATGATATAAACACCTCTTCCAAGGCACTACGTTTGCGGGAGTTGTGCGAGACGGCCTGCATCGAAGGCCGGAAGGTCATCGTATTCTCCTATTTCCGGGAGACCATCACAAAAGTACGCGGAATCCTGGGAGATCTGTGCGGCGGCGTTCTGACCGGCAGTACACCCGCAGCCGACCGGCAGGGACTGATCGATCATTTTTCCGGACAAGCGGGCGGCAGTGTGCTGCTCTGTCAGATCCAGGCAGGCGGCATTGGGCTGAATCTTCAGGCGGCTTCTGTGGTCATTTTCTGTGAACCCCAGATAAAGCCCTCGCTGACGCGCCAGGCCCTTTCCCGCGTGTACCGCATGGGCCAGGTGCGTAATGTTCTGGTTTATCATCTACTGTGTGAAAACACTGTGGATGAGGCCATGAAGCGGCTGAACGACGAGAAGCAGGCGGAATTTGATATGTTCGCGGAAGAATCCGCCCTCGCCGAAGCAGCCGACGCCATGCCGGACCGCGCGTGGATTCAGTCTGTCATTGAGCAGGAGCGGCAGAAATACCTGCCCGCCATCGTGACTCCCTGACGGTCGTAATCCTTTTCTGTTTATTCTTGTCGGGAGCTGCCCGGAGCAGCTCCTGTCTTTTATTGTTTTGATTTGCAAATTGACAGGATTACATCCTCCAATTATACTATATATAATATACAGTTATAGATATTAACACCTATTGTAAATCCTGTCCCGCAAACGAAATCGGCTCTGATCCGCTTTTCCTGCAAAGGAGGTTCATGACCATGAAGTCCAAGGTTTTCTTTTCCCGGGAGATCAGCCCGGAAAAGGTCGTTGAAATGTATCATACACTCGGCAATGCGCTGCCCGGAAAGGTGGCCGTCAAGCTGCATTCCGGAGAAAAGGGCAATCAGAATTTTCTTCGGCCCGGCTTCTGGAAGCCGATGATCGATGAGGTGCACGGCACCGTGGTGGAATGCAATACCGCCTACGGAGATGCCTTTACCGGTGTCCGGGACCACACGGACTCTCACCTGAAGCTGATTGAATATCACGGTTGGAACCGTTTCTTTACCGTAGATCTGATGGACGCCGAGGGTCCGGATGTGGAATGGGATATTCCGAACGGGAAAGTGATCCACAAGAATCTGCTGGGAAAGAATATTCTGAACTATGACTCTATGCTGGTCCTGGCTCATTTTAAGGGGCATCCGCAGGGCGGCTACGGCGGTGCGCTGAAACAGCTTTCCATCGGCTGCGCCTCTTCCACAGGGAAGGCACTGATTCATTCCGGCGGCGTATCGGGTGATAATCATGAGTGCTGGAAAAAACATGCCGCGCAGGATCGTTTCTGCGAAGCCATGGCCGATGCCGCTTCCTCCGTTGTCTCTCACTTTGACGGACGTCTTGCATTCATTAATGTAATGAAGAATCTTTCCGTGGACTGCGACTGCTGCGCGGTCGCAGAGGATCCCTGCATGAAGGATATCGGCATTCTTGCCTCGTTGGATCCGGTGGCCATCGATCAGGCCTGTCTGGATCTGATCTATGCGGCCAAGGATGATCCCGGGCAGGCGCATTTCATTGAGCGCGTTGAATCCCGCCACGGCGTACACACCATCGAAGCGGCCGCCGAACTGGGCTTCGGGAGCAGGGAATATGAATTAATCGAACTGTAAACAGCCAAAGGCCGGAAGGACATTTCCTCCGGCCTTTTTGTGCTCTAAGGATGAGACAACGAGCGCCCGCGAATGCGGGTGCGAGATGGAGGCATGGACTGGCGGTCAGCGGAATATTTCTGCCGGGAGCGGTTCGAAGGGGCCACAATTTGCTAAGGTCCCGATCGCCTTGTCCTAACATACCATTTTTGACCTTTGAATGGAGTGAAATGTGTTACAATATAGCCATACCATTCCGTAATCTGATATCATGCACATACACATATCCATAACGACTCCAAACACAAAGGAGGTGTGCCATGGCAGGGATCATTCTTCATATCGATGTGAACTCCGCTTTCTTGAGCTGGAGCGCGATCCGTCTTCTGGAATCCGGGAGCACGGTAGATCTGCGTGAGATCCCGGCCATTGTGGGAGGGGACCAGAAGACCAGACATGGGATTGTTGTCGCGAAATCTATTCCCGCCAAGCGTTACGGCATTCACACGGCAGATACGGTAGCAAGCGCTTTTCGCAAGTGCCCTACCCTGGTCAGCGTCCCGCCGGATCACACTTATTACCGGGAGAAAAGCGAGGAGCTTATGGACCTGCTGCGGAGCATCTGTCCCCGGATTCAGCAGGTCAGCGTGGACGAATGTTTCATGGATTATGAGCCGATCAAAAATAAGTTTTCCTCCCCGGAGGCCTGCGGAAGGTATATCTGCGACACCGTATTTCAGCAGCTGAAATTTACAGTAAACGTGGGCATTTCTGACCGAAAGATCCTGGCCAAAATGGCTTCGGATTTTGAGAAGCCCAATAAAGTGCACACCCTGTATGCCACGGAAATTCAGGAAAAGCTCTGGCCGCTTCCTATCGGGGAGCTTCACATGTGCGGAAAGAGCAGCGCGGCAACCCTTCGCGCCATGGGCATCCGCACCATCGGAGACCTGGCTCAGACCGACCCGGATGTTATATCTGCCCGCATGAAGAGCCACGGCGTTATGCTGTGGCAGTATGCTAACGGGATCGATGACCGCGAAGTCATCACCGAGCCCCGCGAGGTAAAAAGCATCGGGAACTCCACCACATTGACCAATGATGCCGTCACCCGCGAGGACGCACTGCCGGTCCTGAAGCGCCTGGCGGATTCCGTATCCCGCCGCCTAAAGAAGCATGAATTTCTGGCCGGCCAGGTCACGGTGGAAATAAAATATGCCACTTTTCGCTCCGTCAGCCATCAGGCAGCCCTCTCCTCTCCTTCCGATTCAGAGAAGGTACTGTATGAAAATGCCTGCCTTCTTTTTGATGAACTCTGGGACGGCACGCCCGTTCGACTCCTGGGAGTACGGGCCACGCGCCTCTCCGGCATCGGAGAACCTGTCCAAATGAATCTTTTTGATTATCAGAGAGAACTGGATGAGAAGAAAAAAACCGAGGAGCGACATCAGAAACAGGAAGCAAAAGACAGGAAGAAGGAAAAACTAGCGAAAGCCATCGCCTCGCTGGAAGGAAAATATGGTCGCGGGATCGTGCGATCCGCGGGGGACAAGAAACAATATTAATATTAAGGTATTATACATTCACGTTCAGGAAGACACCGTATCCATTGATATGACATGAATACACAGTTCTCACTGAAAGTAAATGGTCAAAGAGTTTTGTGACGAGGTAAATAGTATGGCGTCTACGCAGCAGGAATAAGATGCTGAAAAAACAGGCCGGAGGAACTTTCCTCCGGCCCGTAGTCTTTTTTATTCTGCAGTCTATTCTTTAGTCTTCCTTCTCTGCAGCTCTGGCAGCGATTTCCTTGGCCTGGACATCTGCCGGAGCCTGCTCGTAGCGGGCAAACTCATACTCAAAGCTTCCGATACCGCCGGTCATGGAGCGCAGGTCGGTGTTGTAACCGAACAGCTCTGCCGTAGGAACATCCGCCTCAACAATAGTGCCGCCCTTGTGGTCGGGGTTCATGCCCAGCACACGGCCGCGGCGCTTATTCAGATCGCCCATGACATCACCGGTGAAGCGATCCGGTACGCGAACCTTCAGAGAGGAGATCGGCTCCAGCAGCACAGGCTTGCTGGCCGGATCTGCGAAGGCGTTCTTTACGGCCAGGATGGTCGCCAGCTTGAAGGCCATTTCGGAGGAATCCACCGGATGGTAGGAACCAAATACCAGCGTAGCCTTCAAACCAACGATGGGATATCCGGCCAGCGGGCCCTTCTGGACCATTTCCTGAATACCTTTTTCAACCGCCGGGAAGTAGTTCTTCGGAACCACGCCGCCCACGATCTTCTCTTCGAAGACATAAGGGGTCTCCAGATCGCCGCTGGGCTCGAATTCGATGGTAACATCGCCGTACTGGCCATGTCCACCAGACTGTTTCTTATGCTTACCCTGTACCTTTACCTTACCGCGGATGGTCTCACGGAAAGCAACCTTCGGCTTGTCAAGAATGATCTCAGCTTTGTAACGGGACTGTACCTTGCTGGCAACGATTTCCAGATGCTGGTCACCGATACCGTACAGCAGCAGCTGACGATTTTCCTTATCGTTGACCATCTTCAGGGTCTGATCTTCCTCTGCCAGACGGATCAGCGCGGTGTTGATCTTATCCTCTTCGCCCTTCTTCGGGGAGGTGTACGCCATGCAGGTATAAGGAGTGGAAATAGCCGGTGCCGGATATTTCACCATCAGGCTCTTTTCGGTCAGGGTGTCGCCGGTCTGGGTGACGGAAAGCTTCTGGGCGGCGCCGATATCGCCGGCCTTCAGTTCCTTGATTTCCTCTGCCTTGTTGCCGCGCAGAATATATACCTTGCCGAGTTTTTCGTCGGCTTCTTTATTGATGTTATACAGAGGGGTATCGCCCTTTACCACGCCGGTGCAGACCTTAAAGATGGTGTACTTACCGATGAAGGGGTCCACCAGGGTCTTGAAGACGCGCAGGGAAGCGGGCTTGTCATTCTCATAATGGCAGACAAATTCGCCGCCGGTCTTGGTATCTTCGCCCACGATCTGATGTTCTGCGGGGGACGGGAAGTAGCGCTCGATGACTTCCATCAGCATCTTGGTGCCGTTGCCGTTGATGCCGGAGCCGATCAGGACCGGAACCACGTCGCCGGTACGCACGCTGCCGCGCAGAGCCTCTACGATCTCCTCGTACGTGAACTCTTCACCGCCGAAGTATTTCTCCATGGCTTCTTCACTGGTCTCAGCCACGGCTTCCATCAGTTCCTCGCGGACCTTCTCCAGATTATCCTGTACATAATCCGGAATCTCGCACTCTTCATATTCGCTCTTTTCGGTGAAACGGCGGCCTTTCATCTTGACAACATTGACGAAACCGACAAATTTCTCATTTGCGCGGATCGGCAGATGGAAGGGAGCGATCTTCGGGCCGTAAAGTTCTTCCAGCTGTGCGACGACCGTCTTGTAGCTGGCATTGTCATCATCCATATTCGTGACGAAGATCAGACGGGGCAGATGATTCTTCTCGCAGAAATCCCATGCCTTCTGAGTGCCGACCTGCACACCAGCCTTACCGTTGACAACGATCACGGCGGCGCCGGCTACGCTCATAGCTTCCTCTACTTCGCCCACGAAATCGAAGTATCCGGGGGTATCCAGGAGATTGATCTTTACACCATTGTGCTCGATCGGAACCACCGAGGTGCCGATGGAGAACTGACGCTTGATCTCTTCTTTATCAAAATCACTGATGGTGTTGCCATCAGTAACTTTACCCATACGATTGGTAACACCGGTAATGTATGCCATGGCTTCCACGATGGTCGTCTTTCCGCAGCCACCATGGCCCAATACAGCTACATTACGGATGTCTTTCGTTTCATAGATCTTCATGTTGTTCCTCCTAACCGGCCAGAAAGCCGTATAAATATTGATCCTTTTCGAATCGGTGCAGTCTCCTGCCCGGCAGCGGTGCTGCCATCCCGGGAAAACCACAGTCTGTCAATATTTTACTAAACTTTTCTCTTTTATGCAAGAAGAATATTATGATTTCACGCAATTTTTCCGCATGGTCATAATTTGAGATTTGGCTGTGTTTATCAGGAATTCTTTAGTTCCTCTATCTCTGTCAATGTCAGCGGGCGCCACGCTCCTGCCGGCAGATCCATATCCAGCGCTAGGCTTCCCATGCGAAGGCGTTTCAGATACACTACATGTGCCCCCACAGCGCTAAACATCCGCTTCACCTGATGATACCGGCCCTCGGTGATCGTCAGGAGCACCTTCGGGGCTTCTGTAAACGCTTCAGGAACAGATGCCTCTGCCGGGCTGTCGGCGAGCATCGCGGGTGCCGTCAGCTTGTCATCGCCTATGTCAAGCCCCTCCGCGAAGCGGGGGATCCAGGCCGGATCCGGCTCCCGGTCCAGGACCGCCAGGTATTCCTTTTCCGCGTGATGCCTAGGTGAGAGCAGACGCTTTGCCAGTTCTCCGTCGTTGGTGAGCAGCAGCAGCCCCTCTGTATCCTTATCCAGTCGACCGACCGGGGCTACATCCTTCCGCACCCTGCCGCCGATCAGATCCATCACCGTTTTCTCACGGCTGTCCCTGACCGCCGTGATCACGCCTGCGGGCTTATGCAGCATTATATAGGAGAAAGCTTCGTAGCAGATCCGCTCCCCGTCCACACAGACCTCATCTGTATCGGTATCGATCGGCGTATCCGACTTCTTCATGATCTTTCCGTTGACGGTCACATGGCGGTGACGGCACATTTCCCGGAGCTCGCTCCGGCTTGCCACGCCCATTTCCGACAACATACGATCCAGACGCATCTTCATTTATATACCTCACTGCGCTCCGGCTCTCTCAAACAGAAGAGCCAGCTGGCGCTCCTCGCTCTGCCCTGTGCACCCGTAAATCTCTTCCACCAGCGCATCTGTCTGTTGGTGCGCAGCCCTTAGCGGCTCCGGCATGGTCTCCGGATCATACAGCCAGGCCAGGGACCTTCCCAGATAGTCCTGCCGCACCGTCAGGATCTGTTCCGCAGCAGCAGAAAGCTCCTTCTTTGCGGCTGTGTCCAGCTCCGGGAAGGGATAATTATTGTATACGATAGACGCAGAATAGCGGTAATCGCTCTTCAGACGCCCCGCCACGGTCTGCACCCACAGCATATGCATTCTTGCATTCAGCAGGGCAAACAGCCAGGGCTCCGCCTGCGGTATCATCTGCATGGCATCGCTGGCCACCACACGGCTGTCGGCAAAGCCCATGGGTATGATCTGCCTCCGTACGGAGGAGACCCGCGGCACCAGGATCATCGACCCGCCCTGCGGCTGACGGTCCTCACAGAAATACTGCGGAAACAGGGCCATCTCTTTGGTCCTGGGCCTGGAGCTTGCGGCCCGGTATTGCTGCACAGCAGAGAGTCTTTCTGCGATCTCCGGGATCCGGTAAATCTCCTCCGGCGTCTCCTGCGTGAACCACAGACAGTAGCGGTTCTTTCCGCGGATAAATTCCACCGCGCCTAAGAACAGACGGATCCAGGGCCGCAGGGATGGATGGGCATCCAGCAGCTTTTCGCGCTCTTCCGCGGATAATATCAGATGTCCGCCGTCGTTGGCCATACTGCCGAATTGCATGGCCGGGACCTCGGAAACCGGATCTCTGCGGGCAGAGATCACCACCTCCGGCGCCGCAGCCAGGTAAGCATTGATATACGGGACCAGTCTTCTTTCGGTCCCTTCGAACAGAGGCTTCAGGCTTTGGTGCTGGCTGCCCCGGGCAGCATGATCCGCGTCGGAAAAACCAATGATCACACAATGCACCCTCGCCTGTTCCCGGCACTCGTTGTTCCAGATAAAGGTTCGCCGGGCAAAATCGATCTGCATATGCCAGGTATCCCGCAGGGTCTTCCACAGCAGCGAAGCCTGCTCTCCCTGGGAGATACTGTTGGTCGAAACAAAAGCGGCCCGGATATCCGTTCCCATCATAAAAGCAGCCGCTTTCCGATACCAGGCTGTCACATAGTCCAGCTCGCCCCATCCCTGAAAGCCGCCAAAGACTGCCTTCATATCTGCCTTCTGCGAAGCATTCATCAGACGGGCGCCCACAAAAGGCGGATTTCCGACAATATAGGAAAGACGGTCTTTGCTGACCAGATCTGACCAATTCAGGGTGAGGGCGTTGGCCACACGGATCCCCAGCAGACTGATCATGGTAGGCGTGACGCCGCCCGTCCCGAAGCGTTCTGCCGCCAACAGATCCATCTGGCGCTCTGCCAGCCACAGGCCCACCCGGGCAATATTGGCCTGAAATTCAGAAAGTTCGATCCCCAGGAACTGTGCCACGGATACGTGGCAATAGAGAGAAATGTCCAGGATACGCTGGGAGGTATCGAAGAGCTCTTCGATCACATCCAGTTCCAGCAGCCGCAGGCGCTGATAAATTCGGATCAGAAAATTGCCGCAGCCACAGGCAGGGTCCAGGAAGGTGATGCGGCTGAGCTTGTCGTAGAAGACTGTCAGCCGACGCCGGTTTCCCCGGCAGGCCTCACGCTCCCGCAGCAATTCATCAAATACCAGCGGATCGATCAGCCGGTCAATATTGTCCTCCGAGGTATAATAAGCCCCCCACTCACGGCGGTCCGTCTGATTCATGATCTCCTGAAACAGGGCACCGAAGAGAGCCGGGGAAAGTTCTCCCCAGGGAAGATCTTTCCCTGCCATAATGGCAGGCAGCAAAAAGGGATCCTCCGCACGCGCGGGGATCTCCTGCATAAACAGGCTCCGGCTCAGCACCGGCAGGCGGCGGAAAAGCTCCGGAAAATCCTCCCGGTGTTCGCCCGCCAGGGCAGAAAAAAGCATTTGCAGCCTGGAAGCCGCGTCAGGATCTCCGGGCAGCGGCGCTGTCAGGCACTCATAAAAAGAGACTCTGGAGAACACGCCGGTGTCCTGAGAGAAATACAGCAAAAGCAGGCGGACCAGAAGGATCTCCCGCTCCTTATCTGTGTAGCCTGCTTCCGTAAAACGGCCATTCAGCATGTTCATCTGCTCCATGGCCTGTACATTGATATCGGAGGATTCCGCCCTGCCCATAAAAGCCTCCTTTAGAAATGAGCCCAGCGCCCTGCGCTGAGCTCATTCAAAATACTGTTATAACACTAAACAATGCAACGAATAAAACGGATGTCTCCGCGCTTCGCGCTCCCGACATCCTAAACGATATTCGCAAATCGCATCGCTCCCTTTGGTCGCGCTGCTATTTTGCTCATATCGTTTCATCCGTCTGATGTATGAACGCTCATCCATGCAAGCATGTCTGCTCGTTCATTCATCATCCGGATTTTATTCGTTATTTTCCCAGTTGTGCCAGACGTTCTGGACGTCGTCGTCGTCATCCAGCAGGTCGAGGGTGCGGTTAATCATCTTGATGTCCTGCTCGCTGGTCAGGGTGACCCAGGTCTGCGGAATCATGGTGATGTCTGCCTCCAGCATGGGCAGGCCTTCTTTTTCCAGCGCTTCGCGCACAGCGCTGAAGTCGTCCGGATCGGTGATGATCTCGTAGCTGTCTTCTTCCTCGGTGATATCCTCTGCGCCGGCATCCAGGGCAATCATCATGAGATCATCGAAGTCCATGTCGATCTCTTCTTTATCCAGAATGATCTGGCCCTTGCGGTCGAACATGAAGGATACGCAGCCCTGTGCGCCTACGTTGCCGCCGCCCTTGGTGAAGGCGTTGCGGACATTGGAAGCGGTGCGGTTCTTGTTGTCCGTCAGTGTCTCTACAATAATGGCCGTGCCGCTGGGGCCGTAGCCTTCATAGGTAGCGACCACGTAATCCACGGCGGAGCCGTCTCCGGCAGCCTTTTTGATGCTGCGGTCGATGGTATCGTTCGGCATGTTATTGGCCTTGGCCTTTGCAATGCAGTCGCGAAGCTTGCTGTTATTGGCAGGGTCCGCGCCGCCCTCTTTTACCGCCACGGCGATCTCACGGCCGATACGGGTAAAGATCTTGCCCTTCGCGGCGTCATTTTTCTCTTTCTTGCGCTTAATATTCGAAAACTTAGAATGTCCGGACATGTTCCAACGCTCCTTTTTCTCTTCTTTTCTGCGTTCCTTTACACAGGTATTTCTGTAAGACTATATCATATCACCGGGGTATTTTCAAGGCATTACCCTACATAAATCCTCGGCACTCTCTTCCCGATATCGCACATAAATTCATAGGGAAATCTTCCGGAAAGATCGGAAAGGATCTCCACGGGAATCGTCCCATTTTCATCCTGGCCTGTCAGCAGCACGGTATCTCCGCGATGTGCCTCCGGGATATCCGTTACATCCACCATCATCTGGTCCATACACACGCGGCCCAGTATAGGTGCCTTTTTGCCATGTATCATCACATAGCCCTTATCGGAAAGCTGCCTTGGATAGCCATCCCCGTAGCCCACCGGAATCGTAGCGACCCGTCTGTCAGAATCCGCCACATACATATACCCATAGCTGATTCCGGCGCCGGCGGGGACATCCTTGATCAGGACGATCTCGCTCTTCCAGGTGAGGGCCTGTGTCAGCGGAATCTCCTGCGCCACCTCATCCGAGGGATAAATGCCGTACAGCGAAATGCCGATGCGCACCATGTCCATCCACTCATCCTGCATTTCCATGGTCGCCGCACTGTTGGCGCAATGGTGAATGGTAATGGGCGCTTCACCTTTTTCTACGCCGCGGATAAACCGCCGGAAAGCCTCTGACTGTTCCAGCGTCTGTCGCTTGTCCGTCTCATCCGCGCGGGCAAAATGCGTAAAGATTCCCTCCACAAAGATCCCCGGCATACGACGGATCTGACGGACAGTATTCACCGTCTCCTCGTTCACCGGAAAACCGATGCGGTGCATGCCGGTGTCCACCTTGATGTGGACCAAGGCTTCTCTCCCCAGGCGGACGGCGGTCTCCGACAGTTCTTTTGCATCCTCCTCGGAAAATATGGGAATGCGGACCTCCTGCCGGATCAGGGCCTCGTAATCCCGCGGCCACGTATAGCCCAGGATCAGAACAGGGAGAGTGATGCCGGCATCGCGCAGTTCAAAGGCTTCTTCTGCAGCGGCTACCGCCAGGAAATCTACTTCCTTCTGCAGCCGTCGCACAATGGGAATGGCGCCATGACCATATCCGTCCGTCTTGACCACCAGACAGCGGCGGACAGAAGACGGGATACGGTCAGAAAGTGCATGATAGTTCTGTTCAATGGCGGCCAGATCTACAACAGCCGCGGTACGGTTCCATTGTCTCATATATCCTTGATCCCCTCTATAATATCCCCTGCCAGCATGGCACGCTGCCCGCATTCTGCAGCGGCAGCATCGCCTGCAGCTGCATGCAGCAGTACGCCCGCCACAGCTGCCTCCGCTACATCCATACCAGACGCCAACAGCGCCCCCAGCACACCGGAGAGCACATCTCCACTGCCGCCTGTCGCCATGCCCGCATTTCCGCAGGTATTAATGAAACAACTATTCCCATCAGCCGGCACAACCACTGTTCGCGCGTCTTTCTGGACAACCGTGACCTCATGTGCCGCCGCATATTCTCTGGCACTGCGCACCGGATCCGCCTGAATCTGAGAAACAGGCAGGCCCGTCAGGCGCGCCATTTCTCCCAGATGTGGAGTAATGATCATCCCGGCGTTCAGCATAGAAGCCATTTCCTCGTTCGCCGCCAGGATATTCAGGGCATCCGCATCCGCTACCAGCGGGGTCTTCACATACTGCAGCACATACCGGAGAATACGCTTTGCCTTACCATCCGTGGAAAGGCCCGGACCTATGACTACGGCGTCCGCCCAGGAAAGCAGTTCGTCCATCTGCTCCGGTGAAAACGAATCCTCATAGGTGGTCAGTACCGCCTCCGGAAGAGCGGTCTGCAGGATCAGCCGGTTGCACTCCGGTGTGAACACACGCACCAGTCCGGCGCCTGTGCGATAGGCTGCTTTTGCGGCAAGAATGGCCGCGCCGGCCATATTTTTACTCCCGGCCATCACCAGCACCTTGCCGCAGCTTCCTTTATTTGCCCATGCCAGACGGGCCGGCAGGTGACAGAGCGCCTCGCGCCTCAGGGTAAACGCCTTCGGCTCCACTGCCTCCAGGCCTTTGTGAGATATACCGATGCTTCTGACCACGCACTCCCCGGCATAGTCTGCCCCGGGATACAGTGCCAGTCCCCGCTTCTGAAATTCAAACGTGACCGTAAGATCTGCCCGCACAGCCTTTCCCAGCACCGCACCTGTATCCGCGCTGATGCCGGTGGGAATATCCACCGCCGCCACAAAGCAGTGCGATGCGGCCATAATGTCGCAGATGTTCCCGATCTTATCGTTCAGGGGACGCGCCAGTCCTGTACCCAGCATGGCATCCACCAAAAGATCATATCGATCCTGCCGCAGACTTTCCGCATCCGGGATCTCAGGCGTGACCGGAATGCCCAGTTTCTGACAGATCCCGAATTGTGTGCTCCATTCCGGGGTGGCATGTGCCCGGTTTCCCGTTACCACCACACGCACATCATCGCCTGCCATGCGGAACAGGCGGGCCATGACCATGCCATCCGCGCCGTTATTGCCCGTGCCGGCAAATATCAGCACCCGCAGAGCGCCGGGCAACCGCTTTTTGCACTCCTCAAAGGCGGCCAGCGCAGCCCGTTCCATCAGCACCAACGAAGGAATCCCGATGGTCTGAATGGAATAAGCATCCAGTCTGCGCATTTCTTCCGCCGTCACCAGCACCTGTCTGTCTTTTATCATCTTTCCACCTCGACACAAAGCAGACCCGGAACCTCCAGCCCCGGGTCTGCCCCAAAAGTCTCAATCTTCATTCAACAGATAGGAGAGTTCCATCAGGCTCTCGATCAGGTTTACGTTTTTAACATGCACCGTCTCCGGCAGTTCCAGATCCACATGAGCAAAATTCCAGATGGCCCGTACCCCCGAGGCACAAATCCGCTCCGCAATCGACTGCGCATCCTCCTTGGGGATGGCCAGCGCTGCAATGGATATATCATTATCCGACAGGAAGGATTCCAGTTCCTTCAGATCCATTACCGGAATCCCCCGGACCTGGGTGCCGATCCGCGCGGGATCCACATCAAAAATCCCCTTCACCACAAAACCGCGGTTTTCGAATTTTGCATAGCCGGCGATGGCACTTCCCAGATTGCCCGCGCCGATGATGATCATATAATGGATCTGATCCAGTCCCAGGATCTTTCCGATCTCCTCTTTCAGATAGGACACATTATAGCCATAGCCCTGCTGTCCAAATCCTCCGAAGTTATTCAGATCCTGACGGATCTGAGAGGCCGTCACATGCATGCGCCGGCTCAGCTCTTCCGATGAAATACGGCTGATCCCTTCGTTTTCCAATACCTGCAGATATCGGAAATAACGAGGCAGGCGCCGTATCACCGCCGATGATATTCGTCTTTCTTCCATATTTCCTCCACTCGACCGTTCTCTTTAAGCAAAAAGAGAGCACCGGGCTCTCTTTTTGATACCACTTATCTCTTCAGGAACGCCGGAATATCAATGGTCTTTTCCTTCACGGAAGGATCCGGAACATTCACATTTCTGGTGGGTGTGAAGGTGACCGGAGCCTGCTGTTTTCTCTCGGAGAAACGAGGACGCTCAGGCTCCCGGGCGATAGGCTGCTGTGTGTTTGTTCTCGTCCGTGTATTCACAGTGGTGCGGGAAGTGGTATACGCCGGGCTGGCTACCTCGGTGGACTTATCATCCAGGCCGGTAGCGATCACGGTGATCGTACACTCATCCTGCACATTCTCATCAAAACGGGCACCAAAGATAATATTGGCATTTTCTCCGGCCAGTTCCTGCACGTAGCTGGCGGCCTCGTTGGCCTCGATCAGGCCGATATCGCCGGACACATTGATGATGACATGGGTCGCGCCTTCGATGCTGGTCTCCAGCAGCGGGCTGCTGACGGCCTGCTTCACGGCTTCAATGGCCTTGTCATCGCCTCTGGCGTTGCCGATACCGATATGGGCAATGCCCTTATCGATCATGACAGTCTGAACATCTGCAAAGTCCAGATTGATCAAGGCCGGGACATTGATCAGATCCGTAATACCCTGTACTGCCTGCTGCAGGACCTCATCCGCCTTCTTCAGCGCTTCGGGCATGGTCGTCCGGCGGTCCACGATCTCCAGCAGCTTATCATTCGGGATCACGATCAGTGTGTCCACGTTCTCTTTCAGTTTTTCAATACCGGTGAGGGCATTGGACATACGGACTTTTCCTTCAAAGCGGAACGGCTTGGTCACAACGCCAACCGTGAGGATGCCCATTTCCTTGGCAATGCGGGCGATAACAGGAGCCGCACCGGTACCGGTACCGCCGCCCATGCCGCAGGTCACGAATACCATATCCGCGCCCTTGACCGCTGCTGCCAGCTCTTCTTCGCTCTCTTCTGCCGCCTTTTCACCGATTTCGGGTTTTGCGCCAGCGCCAAGTCCTTTGGTCAGCTTTTCGCCGATCTGGATAGCAGTAGGGGCCTTGCACAGCTGCAGTGCCTGGCGATCGGAATTGACGCCGACAAATTCCACGCTCTCTACGTCACTGTCCACCATGCGGTTAACGGCATTGTTTCCGGCGCCGCCGATCCCAAGTACAATAATCTTCGCGGCACTTTCTGTCTCGTTCAGCTTTATCTCTAACAATTTAAGCATCCTCCTTTGGATCTATGCTCTTCTTGACAAATATCGACCTATTTTAACAATAAATGTGAAGGCACACTCGTAAATAACATTTTATTTTATTTTCGGTAAATAATCAAGTACCCTTACACAAATTTTACAAAATTTTTTCACGCTCCGTCATAATTATTTATCGGAATACATATGAGGGGTTATCGTCCGTGGGGCTGAAATTGTCCAGGTACAGTGTACCCTCACGCCCCTCCAGTTCAGGCAGAATATCCGCCATAGTCAGGAGCTTCTCCTCCATGTTCTTTGCGTCCCCCAGGTAAACGGATATTTCCCCCATCCGGCAGGTGGCATGTCCGCTCTCGTCGATATCCACCGTTTCCACCAGCGACATCAGAGGCGTTTCCGCGCCTTTCCAGCGAATGGAAGTCACCTGCAGGAACTGGCTGATATTCAGCACCTCATGCAGTATGGATTCATCCTTGATCGGCAATTTTTCGTTTAATGCTACCCGTTCCGTGGAGATTCCCGTGATCTGCGGTACATTTTCGATCAGCTGTGCCGTGCTTTCCACCACATAGCCGTCCCGGTCAAAGTACATATGGGTATCCATAATATCCAGATACCCCACGATCTCTTTTTCGTATACAATGATCTCTACCGACTGCAGGCCGGTAAAATGTACGGTATATCTGTCCACAAAGGCGATCCGCGGACTCTGACCGCGCTTTTCCCGCAGCCAAAGAGCCACCGGATTGCGGTCCCATCCGTCCGGGAAGATCAGGTTCTCCATTTCCGCGCTGGTATAATGGCTGTTGCCTTCAAACTGTACATCCTGAATGCGCAGGCTGGCCACGATCAGGACCGCCAGCAGAATAATGCCCAGAATAATCAGCGCGATCCTCATACGCCGCCTCCGCTGCAGATGTTCCCACTGCTCCTGCGGCGTCATATCTTCCATCGGTATCATAAATCTGTTTGCTCCTTAACGTCCGGCAGAGGTAATACTTCGGATCTGTGCTGCCGGTTCGCTTTCCTCCTCTGCTGAGCTCTCTTCCTCCTCTGCCTCAAACTGTATCTGCCGCGATACGCCCAGCACGATTCCGATCTCTCCCAGAAGTACCAGCAGCGCAGTACCTCCGTAACTGATAAACGGCAGGGATACGCCCGTATTCGGAATAAAATTCGTCACAACGGCAATATTCAGGAAGACCTGCAGCGCGATCTGTGCCATCACGCCGATGACCATCATAGATCCCAGAAGATCCGGGGCATTGTTGGCAATGACCATAAAACGGTACAGCATGAACAGGAACAGGAGAATGACGCAAACGGCGCCGAAAAGGCCCAGTTCTTCACAGATAATGGAAAAGATCATATCGTTCTGTGCTTCCGGCACAAACCCCAGCTTCTGCACACTGTTGCCCAGGCCCTTCCCGAAAAGTCCGCCGGAGCCAATGGCATACAGCCCCTGAAGCACCTGGAATCCGCCGCTCTGCGGATATGCTTCCGGATGATTCCATACCAGAATACGGCTCAGCTGGTACTGGTGCAGGAACGGCAGGTTCAGCAGCAGTCCGGTACCGAATTTTGCCATCAGCACCGCCGCCGCAATAACACCCGTCAAAAGCCAGACACTCCATTTTTCCCGGGTCGCGACCAGATACATGCCGACCACGATTCCGGCAATAATGATACCGGAGCTCAGGTTGTTCATAGCCACCAGCCCGAAAGGCAGGATGGCAAAATAGAAAATCATGCGTATGCTCCGCATGGTGCCGAGATATCGGTTCATCTTACTGATCAGCACCGCGGTGACCAGAATCATGGCGACCTTTACAAATTCCGTCGGCTGAAACAGGGCGTGGCCGTTAAAGCCCAGCCAGCGCTTTTTACCGTTAAAATCGATGCCGAAGGATGTAAAGTTCACAAGGATCATCAGGATGATCGAGACACCCCATCCGAGAAACCACAGTCTGGCCCAGGCATGATAATCCCTGGTGGCGACCCACAGCATCAGAAGTATGCCGATCACCATGAACTCCGCCTGGCGCTTCATGTAATAAGCGCCGTCTCCCAGCTTCAGCTGTGCACTGTAATAACTGGTGCTGTAGACCATGACCAGTCCAAAGCAGGACAGGAACAGAACAACAAACAGCAGATTGAAGTCATAATAGGACAGGAAATTCTTTTTTAATTTTGCTCGGTTCATACGATCCTCTCCTATACTCGGGGAAGGTCCTTACAGCGCACGGACCCGGTCCTTAAAATCTCTGCCTCTTACTTCATAATTGGGATACATTCCCCAGCTGGCACATGCCGGGGAAAGCAGCACCGCATCTCCGGGCACTGCATTTTCTGTTGCCACACGGATGGCCTCATCCATGTCATTCACCAGGGCGATCTCGCAGTCAGACAGCCGCTCCGCCGCTTCCGCGATACGCTCCGCCGTGGCGCCCATAAGGATCAGCAATTTCACCTTGCCCTCAAAGGCCAGGATCCATTCGTCAAAGGAGCCGCCTTTGTCGTAGCCGCCGCCGATCAGAATGGTAGGCCGGACCATGGCCCGGATGGCCTGAATGGCCGCATCCGGATTGGTTCCCTTGGAATCGTTATAATAGGCCACGCCGTTCTTTTCAGTCACATATTCAATGCGGTGTTCGACCGCCAGGAAGCGTTTTAAGGTCTCCCGGATAATATCCATGGGAACACCGATGGTCAGGCACATCAGCACGGCCGCCATTACATTCTCGTAATTATGCCTGCCAAGAAGCTGCAGCTCATGGATGCCCACGACCTTTTCCTTTTTCCCGTCCAGACATACCCAGATATCTTCTCCCGACAGCCAGGCCCCCTCCGGCAGCTCTCTGGCACTGGAGAAGAACAAGACCCGGGCGGGGCAGGACGGTGCAAACTCACGCAGCCGCTCATCTTCATAGTTCAGTACGCAGACATCTTCTTTTGTCTGGTTCCTGCTGATGCTTTCCTTCACTTCGGCATAGCATTCCATGGTCTTATGCCGGTTCAGATGATCCGGGGTGATATTCAGCACAGCAGACACCTGGGGATGGAACGTACGGATAGTCTCCAGCTGGAAACTGGACACCTCTGCCACCGTCACGGATTCCTCCGTGGTCTTATCCGCCTCACGCGTATAGGCATTTCCGATATTTCCCACCACAAACACAGAATTATAATAAGCGGCACAGATCTCTCCGGTCAGCGCCGTGGTAGTCGTTTTTCCATTGGTGCCGGTGATGGCGATCAGACGTCCCTTCGCCACAGAATAGGCCAGTTCGATCTCACTCCAGATCGGAATGCCGGCGGCCTTGATCTGACCGGCCAACGGAGAATCCAGCGGGATGCCGGGGCTGATTACACAAAGACTGCACTCCGACAGCGTCTCCTTTGTCAGTTCTCCCAGAACGACCGACAGATCTGCTTCTGCAGGGAATTCTCCCCGCAGCTCTTCCGCATTCTTGTTGACATCTCCATCATATAAAACAACAGATTTTCCCTCTGCCAGTAACAGTCTGCAGGCATTCTTGCCGCTGATACCGGCGCCGGCTACTAATATTCTGTCCAAGTTAATAACCCCCTGTGGAAGGCGCATACCGCACCATATTCATAAATCAGTATTATAACGTATCTAACGTGAAAGTGCAAGGGTGGGTTTACCGCCCCAGCAGAGCCACCAGGCAAAGCGCCGCAGTGACAATGGAAAAGACCGTGACCACACGGGTCTCAGACCATCCGCCCAGCTCAAAATGATGGTGGATGGGGGACATGCGGAACAGCCGCTTGCCATGGGTCTTCTTAAAATAGGCGACCTGCAGGATAACGGATACGACCTCCGCCAGATAGACAAAACCGACCACCACAATAATGAACGGATCCTTCAGCATGAAAGCAGCAGAGGCTACAAAAGCCCCCAGCGCCAGAGACCCGGTGTCTCCCATAAATACGCGTGCCGGATAGCAGTTGAACAGAAGGAATCCTGCCAGGGCGCCTATAACAGCACCGGTCACGGTCTCGATGCCTGCCCCGGTCGCAATGGAATCAATGGTCAGATAGGCGGCAACGATCAGCGTAACCGTAGAGCAGAGCCCGTCCAGACCATCAGTAAAATTGACGCCGTTATCCGTCCCCAGCACCACAAAGAAAAGAAAGGGAACAAAGAGCCATACCGGCATGGTAAATTCCGCAGCCGTAAAAGGAATGCGCATCACGGTGCCGTTTCCGGACCACTGCAGGATATACAGGCAGAAAACAGCCGTCAGCAGAAACTGGGCCGCCATCTTCTGTTTAGGGTTCAGCCCCTCGGAATGATGGCGCACGACCTTGATAAAGTCATCCAGAAATCCGATGATGCCGAAGCCGACCGTCATCAGGAGCACCGGAATGGTGCGGGGATGCGCGGGGGCAAAGACCAAACCTGTGACCAGGATCGCCAAAATGAAGGCCAGGCCGCCCATGGTGGGCGTTCCCTGCTTCTTCAGATGAGACTGCGGACCGTCTTCCCGCACCTCCTGACCGAATTTCAGGCGTTTCAGGAAGGGAATGAGGAGCGGACAGAGAACGGCGCTCAGTGCAAAAGAAATCAACGTAGCCAGAATGGCAATTTTTGCAGGTGTCATTATAATAACCTCTTTTCATGACAATACTCCCTCCGGGTCTTCAGCCGGGGAGGGAGTGTTGTTCGTAATATTTTTATTCTTCATCTTCGCCTTCGGCGTTTTCAGCGTCGTCTTCGGCATCTTTATCGTTTTCAGCGTCGTCGCCTTCGGCGGCTTCGCCATTTTCGGCGTCCTCGCCGTTTTCGGCATCTTCACCTTCAGCGGCTTCACCTTCGGCAGCCTCGCCTTCCCCTTCGGCTTCGCCTTCTTCACCCTCTCCTTCGGCCGCATCTTCACGCTCCTCCGCAGGGATGGTGTTTCCTTCGGCATCGGTGGGTACTTCGGCGGGCGGGCCGTCATCCGCAGGGGTGACAAAGCCGCCTTCGGGGACTTCTTCGTCCATCTCTTCCCGGACAGCGGGAGTGACGACATCATCAATGATATTGCCGTCAGCATCGGTCTCAGGCTCTCTGGGCGCCTCGGCATCGGCGTCAAAGGCCTGCGCCGGCGTAATGTTCAGGTACTCCAGCAGGGATCTCATGATCTTCTGCTCCAGCGGAACCGCCGTATCCTTTACCGTATACTTGGGGACCTCCTTGCTGTGAGGATTATCCACCACTACGTATACCAGCAGCTCGGGATCCTCCACAGGCGTAAATCCCACGAAGGAAAGCACATAGTTCTCACTGCCTCGGGGATATTTTTCAGCGGTACCGGTCTTGCCGCCCACGGTATAGCCCTGGATAACGGCGTTCTTTGCAGTACCGTCGGAAACTACCATGGCCAGTCCGTTCTTAAGGACTTCCACCGCGGATTTGCTGACCGTCTCGCGCACGACGGTGCTGCCGACCTCCTCGATCACATCTCCACCGGAGCTCAAAATTTCCTTGACCACGTGAGGCTTATAGTAGGAGCCTCCGTTCAGGACCGAGCAGTAGGCGGCGGCCATCTGTACCATGGTGCAGGTGAAGTTCTGGCCAAAGGCGTTGGTCGCCAGGTCAACAGATGACATCTTATCTTCGGTGTACAGGATACCGGAGGCTTCACCCGGCAGATCAATTCCGGTGAGACGTCCGAACCCGAAGAGATTCTGATATTTTGCGAAGACGGATTTTCCCATCAGCTTTGCCATCTGCATCATGGCATCGTTGCAGGACTTTCCGAGGGCCTCTTCAAAGGTCAGTTCCCCGTGGCGATGGGAACAGCGGATATAACGGTCTACGACCTGTTCACCACCGTCGCAGTCAAAGGTAGTATCTGCTTCCGCCAGATTTTCTTCCAGGGCCGCGGCCTCGGTAAAGACCTTGGCCGTGGACCCCGGTTCGAATGTGTCGGAAATAGCAAAATTCCGCCACATCGCATTCAGTGCATCCGACTTCTCGCTGTCGTTCATCGCACTGATTTCTTCCTCACTGTACCTTGCGCTGAGATCCTGCGGGTTGTTCAGATCGAACATGGAGTCCGTGGCCATGGCCAGGATCTCGGCCGTCTTGGGATCCATCACCACCACGCCGACATTGTCTACGGTCTTGTCCGCAATAAATTCCTGAATGGCATTCTCTACGATACGCTGCACGGTATAGTCGATGGTGGTTACAATGGTGGCACCGTCTTCAGCGCTCCGGGTGGTGCGCTCGATCACACCGTCCCGGTTCAGATACCCGTAGCTGCGCCCGTTGGTGCCCACCAGATAGCTGTTGTAATACTGCTCTATTCCCCAGTTGCCCTGACTGCTGTCCGTGCCGGAAAACCCGAGGATCGTGCAGGCCAGGGAGTCATACGGATAGACACGTTTATATTCTGATTCGAACCATACGCCGGTATTGCTGACCTTGCCCACATTGTCCTTGCCGCTGTTATATTCGGTGCGATATGTCTCAAAGGCTGTTTTCTGTTCTTCTGACAGTTCTCTGGCATAGCGGACATAGGCACTGTTGGCATTCTGGGTCAGTACTTCTGTCATCTCCTCCTGTGTGTAACCGAACGTGTTCATCAAAGCAGCCACGGTAGCCGCCTGGTCATCGGCATTTCCCTGGAGGATCACGGAGGGATCCAGGATCAGATTATAGACCTGTTCACTGGCTGCCAGGACCGTCTGATTGCGGTCGGTGATCGTGCCGCGCCTAAAAGGAATCACAGAGCTGTTGACCGTCTGCTGGTTCAGCACGATACGGCTGTAGGCAGCGCCGCGTCCGTAGATGATCCAGACAATTACTCCCACCAGTACAAATAAAGCTAACGCCACCAATAGATAGGCGGACGCCAGCTTTTTCTGCATAAACCTGCGTATTCTTTTGGTTTTCTTCGGTTCCTTGGGTGACTCAGTCGTCGGTTGGGATGTCTTCATACTGACGCACGTACTCACTTTCTGTTCTGTCGAAACGGATCACCTGGTCCTCTGAGGGATATACCATACCCATCTCTTCCGTAGCTACCTTGTAGATATGGTCCAGATCCGTGTAGATGGCGACCGAACCCTCAATGGCATTATTGGAAAGCCGCAGAGAATCCAGCTGATTCTGCAGCGTCACAATATGCTGTTTGGATGCTACGATCTCCGCCTTCAGCATCAGGGTCTGATAGCAGATAAATACGCTGATGATCATAGCCACGGACAGCATCACAACATACAGCACAGACATCTGTCTGGCTCTGGCGCGGTTTCTGCGGACTCTTTTCTTAACCTGCTCCCTGCTCTCGCCAAAGGGCTCATAGACCGGTTCTTCTTTCCGGACAACATTCCCCTCCACATAGTAGTGAATGTCATCGTTCACCGGAATCCGTCTTCTTGTCTGCTGTGCCATATCATTTCCCCCGTTTTACCAGTAGTTTTCAGTAATGTCAAGTACTCTTTTGCTTTTCCCTTATTTCGCTTCAAAAATGCGCAGCTTTGCGCTCTTGCTTCTGGGATTCATTTCCATCTCTTCCGTTCCGGGCAGAATGGGTTTTCTTGTGACCACATGCCCCCGGCTTTTCCGCCCGCATACGCAGACCGGAAAATTTTTCGGACAGATGCAGGGATCCTCTGCCCGGCGGAAATGGTTCTTTACCAGGCGATCTTCCAGGCTGTGGAAGGTGATCACGCAGAACCGTCCGCCCGGCGCCAGACGGTCGATCATGCCGTCCAGACATTCATCCAGCACCGTCAGTTCCCGGTTAAGTTCTATTCTGATAGCCTGAAATGTCCTCTTCGCAGGATGTCCTCCCGTTTTCTGCATTTTCATGGGAATCGCTTTCCGCAGGATCTCCACCAGCTCGCCCGTCGTTTCGATGGGCTTTTCTTCCCTCGCCTGTACAATACGCCTGGCAATGGGGCCGGCGTACCGCTCCTCCCCGTAGTCCCGCAGAATACGTGTAAGTTCCGCTTCCGGATATGTATTCACAATATCCTTCGCTGTGAGGCTCTCCTCCCGATCCATGCGCATATCCAGCGGCGCGTCCGCCATGTAGGAAAAGCCGCGTTCTGCGCTGTCAAGCTGGAAAGAAGAGACGCCCAGATCCAGCAGAATGCCATCCACAGCAGGAATCTCCAGGCGATCCAGGACCGAAGTCAGCTCTCCGTAATTGGCCTTCACGATCTGCACCCTGTCTCCAAAGGGAGCCAGTCTCTCTCCGGCGGCGCGGATCGCATCCTCATCCCGATCAATACCGATCAGACGGCCGCCCTCCGTGAGCCTGGCAGCGATCAAAGAGGAATGGCCGCCGCCTCCCAGCGTCCCGTCCACATAGATGCCGTCCGGACGGATGGCAAGACCTTCAATGACCTCCTCCGCCAGCACGGAAATATGTTTGAACTCATTCGCCATAATCGCTCTTTAGTCCTCCGGATTTATGCACATTTTTAATGACCTTTGGCCCCTTGACATCAAATGCCCAGGTCTTCCATGTTTTCGGCGACCTCTTCCATGTCATCGTAAGTAGAATAATTCTCCCAGCGTTCCTGATCCCAGATTTCGATATGCTCTCCGACACCGGCAAGCACCACGTCTTTCCCAAGCCCAGCCGCCTGACGCAGCTTGGCATTGATCAGAATACGGCCCTGACGGTCCAGCTCCACAGGGTCCGCCCCGGCCAGGAAGAATCTCTTAAATTTTCTTGCATTGGGATTGGTAATGGGCAGGTTCTTCAGCTTTTCTTCGAAGGCCTTCCATTCTTCATTGGGATAAATAAAAAGACAGTTGTCCAGCCCTTTGGTCACGACAAATTCGTTCCCCAGCTGTTCCCTGAATCGGACAGGAATGATCAGACGCCCTTTGTTGTCAATGCTGTGCGAAAATTCACCCATGAACATGGAATCACCTCCTCCGCTGAATCGTCAGGGGTGGTTCTCACATCCAGAATGAGTCCCACAATGTCCCACAATCTACCACTTTTCCCCCTGCAAGGCTATTTTACGGCATGTTTTTTGAAATTACAATACCCTTTTTCTACTTTTTTTCCCATTCCGGTTACTTTTCTCTCTGTATGTAGATATTCGTTCTTTGAAGTATTTTATGTCCGGCACAAGGGATAGAAAAAGAGCCCGCCGTCAACCACAAAACCTTGTTTTCTGTGGCGACGGCGGGCTCTCACCCGCTAAATCGTGGAACTTTATATTCTTTTTTCAGACATTTCCTCCGGCCAGCGCGGCCGCGTCTCAAGGTGTTTATGCCCCCAGATGTTTGATCAGGATTTCCATGCCGATCGCGATCAAAATGACGCCTCCCAGGCAGGAAGCTTTCCCCGCCAGTCTCATGCCGAAACGCTTCCCGACCTGCAGTCCTCCCAGACAGATGAAAAGGGTCACGACCGCAATAATGAGTGAGGCCGCGAATGCCATAGCCCCGTTATATTCCGCGATCGTAAATCCCACGGACAGGGCGTCCAGTGAAGTAGCAACGCCCTGCATAATAAGGGTAGCCGCTCCCAGTACCGGTACTGCATCCTCTTCCTCTCCGCGGATTCCCTCCACGAACATTTTTCCGCCGATATAAAACAGCAGCAGGAAGGCAATCCATGGAATAAGAGGTTCCACGGCCCGGAAGACCTCTACCACCTTGTGTACGCAGAACCAACCGATCATGGGCATCAGGAACTGAAAGAAAGCAAAGGTACCGGCAATGCCCAAGCCTTTGGCCCGCCCCATGCGGGGATCATGCATGGCATTGGCCACCGACACAGAAAATGCGTCCATGGCCAATCCAACGCCCAAAAGTATACTGTTGACCAAAAATGAAAAATCCAACCCCGCTCCTCCGAAATACCGGCGGCAGACTCGATGACTGCCGCAGGTATTTTTACTTTTACTTAGGCCTTCGGCAGCTTAAAGGAGCTCTTCAGGCTGACAATACGGTTAAACACCGGATTTCCAGGGGCAGAATCCTTGGAATCCACGCAGAAAAATCCGTTCCGGACAAACTGGAACCGGTCTCCCACGGAAGCTTCGCCCAGAAGGGGCTCCACATAACAGTTCTCGCAGACCACCAGCGAACGAGGATTCAGGTTCAGGGTTCCGTCTTCCGCAAACATGCCCTTCTCCTCATCCACAATGTTTTCGTACAGGCGCACGGTCACCTTTTTAGCCGTGGCGGCGGCCACCCAGTGGATCGTCCCCTTGACCTTTCGGCCATCCGGGCTGTTGCCGCCCTTGGAGGCAGGATCATAGGTGCAGTGGATCACGGTCACATTGCCCGCCTCATCCTTTTCCACATCTGTGCAGCGGACAAAGTAGGCGTTCATCAGGCGCACCTCATTGCCCGGGAACAGACGGAAATACTTGCGGGGCGGCACCTCCATAAAGTCTTCCCTTTCGATATAAAGCTCTTTTCCGAAGGGAATCTTCCGGCTGCCGAGTTCCGGATTTTCAGTATTGTTGGGCACCTCCAGATACTCGATCTGATCCTCCGGATAATTATCGACGACCAGTTTCACGGGATCCAGCACCGCCATCTGGCGCGGCGCCTTTAACTTCAGGTCCTCGCGGATGCAGTACTCCAGCATAGGCATCTCAGCGATGCTCTGTGCCTTGCTGACACCGGCCAACTCCACGAACATACGGATCGCTTCCGGCGTATAGCCCCGGCGGCGAAGTCCGCTGATACTGACCAGGCGGGGATCATCCCAGCCGTCCACCGTGCCGTTTTCTACCAGACGTTTGATATAGCGCTTTCCCGTGACCACATTCTTCAGGTACAGCTTGGCGAACTCGATCTGACGCGGCGGCTCTTCGAACTCACACTCCCGCACGACCCAGTCATAGAGCGGACGGTGGTCCTCAAATTCCAGGGTGCAGATGGAATGCGTAATGTGCTCCAGCGCATCCTCAATGGGATGAGCAAAATCATACATGGGATAGATGCACCAGGCATCCCCGGTATTGTGATGCGTCATGTGAGCCACCCGGTAGATCACGGGGTCACGCATATTGATGTTGGGGGAAGCCATATCGATCTTCGCGCGCAGCACCTTTTCGCCGTCTGCATATTTTCCATCCCGCATCTCCCGGAAGAGCTTCAGGTTCTCCTCCACACTGCGATTGCGGTAGGGGCTCTCCTTTCCCGGCTCCGTGAGAGTGCCGCGGTAGGCACGGATTTCCTCTGCGCTCAGGTCGCAGACATAGGCCTTTCCTTTCTGGATCAGGAATTCCGCGCAATCATACATCTGTTGGAAATAAGAGGATGCAAAGAACAGGCGGTCTTCATAATCTGCTCCCAGCCATTCCACATCTTCCTTGATGGATTCCACAAATTCTATTTTTTCCTTGGTCGGATTGGTATCATCGAAGCGGAGGTTGAATTTTCCACCGTACTTCTGCGCCAGTCCGTAGTTCAGCAGAATCGATTTTGCATGACCGATATGCAGATAACCGTTCGGCTCCGGCGGGAATCGGGTCTGTACGTGTGTATAGACGCCTTCTTCCAGATCCTTATCAATTGCCATCTCTATAAAATTGCGGGAGACGACTTCTTCCTTCCCGTTCTCCGGCATATTTTCCTTTACATCCATCTTTTTGATTTCCTCCTTGTGCCTGCCGATATAAGACAATAGCATTTCTGCTAGTATAGCCCGTGGAGGGCCTGCTCGTCAAGCAAATACCGCAGGGTAACAAAAAAACAGTAGCGCCATGACACATTTTATGCTATGATGGCTCCATAAACTGAACTGCGTTCTATACCCGATAAAAATGTTTTTAAAGTAATAAACATTTCCCACATAGTTTATACATTCATTATATTTCTATATTATAATAGAGACCATAAGAACAGCACTAGATCAGATACTACAGAAAAAGCTTTCGGAGGCTTCTGTTATGAGAGAAAAGGCAAGGCAATTTATGCAGGGACGATATGGCTCAGATCAGCTGGGCCGTTTTACTATGGGCGTAGGTGCCGTTTCCCTGATTGCTTACATGTTCCTGCACTGGAACGTGCTCTATTTTCTGACACTCTTCTGCCTGATTGCCTACTATTACCGGGCGCTCTCCCGAAATCACGGACGACGCTATGAGGAAAACCTGAAATTTCTTCAGATCAGGAACCGTATTACCGGACGCTTCCGCAGCACGAAATCACACATGGAACAGATGCGTTATTACCGCTTCTACTCCTGCCCGACCTGTCATCAGAAGATCCGGGTACCGAAGGGACACGGAAAAATTTCCATCACCTGTCCCAAGTGCCGTTCCGAATTTATCCGAAAGAGCTGATGACCTATGTTCGGATATGTGATCATCAACAAAGCGGAATTAAAGGTGCGGGAATGGGAAGAATATCGCGCCTTTTACTGCGGCGTATGCAGAGCTCTCGGCAAACGTTCCGGCCCCATCGCCCACGCTGCCCTTACCTATGATATGACCTTTCTTGCCGTACTGCTGTCAGATCTCTACGATGACCCGGTACGGCTTTGCCATGAATCCTGTCCGCTGCGTCCATGGAGACGGTGTCCGAAGCACCGAAACGAGCATATTGATTACGCGTCGGATATGAACGTTCTCCTTACCTATTATAATCTGCTGGATAACTGGCAGGATGACAGGGATCTTCGCAGCCTTCTGTTCGCCCGTTCACTGCGCGGCCGGGTCCGTCAGATCCGGAAGGAATACCCCAGACAGGCTGCCGCCGTCACCCGCTATATGGAAGAGCTTGCCCGCTGTGAGCAGGAGCATTCTGCAGATCTGGACAGGGCTGCCGGCCTGACCGGCGAACTTCTGGGCGAGATTTTTGTTTATCAACAGGACATCTGGGCCGAGCGGCTGCGCCGTATCGGTTTTTATCTGGGAAAATATATCTATCTGATGGATGCCTTTGAGGATCGCACGGATGATCAGAAGAGCGGTTCCTATAACCCCTGGAACCTTCAGAAGCCGCTCCCCCGGGAGCCGGAGATCCGGAGCATTCTCACCATGATGGCCAGCGAAGCCGCAAGGACCTTCGAACAGCTTCCTACGGTGGAATATGCCCCCATACTCAGAAATATCCTCTACTCCGGCCTCTGGAAACGGTATGAGGAGATTCTGAATCCCGCAGCATCAGGCAGAGCGGGGAGCACCTGCAAACGAGAAGACCACATAAACTGAGGTACCCCTATGACCGATCCCTACAAAGTGCTGGGCGTCAAATACGACGCCACGGAAGAAGAGATCAAAAAAGCATATCGGGCGCTCTCCCGGAAGTATCATCCGGATGCGAACATCAACAATCCCAACAAAGACCAGGCGGAGGAGATGTTCAAGCAGGTGCAGCAAGCCTACGACCAGATCATGAAGGAGCGGGAGGCCGGTGCTGCCGGAGGGCCTTACGGAGGCGGCTATGGCGGTTCCTATACCGGGGACGGCTATGGCGGACCTTATTCGGGAGGCGGATACGGCGGCGCATATCAGCAGAGTTATCAGAGCGAAGACATGATGCGCATGCAGGCGGCCGCCAACTACCTGAACGCTGGTGCGTTCCGCGAAGCCCTGAATACCTTGGATCTGGTGCAGGACCGCAATGCCCGCTGGTATTATCTCACCTCCATCGCCCACAATGGCATGGGCAATAATGTAAACGCGTTAAATTATGCACGTCAGGCAGCTGCCATGGATCCCAGCAATATCGATTATCAAATGCTGATCCAACAGCTGGAGCATGGCGGTCAGTGGTATAACAGCATGAGCCGGGAATTCGGCGGCCGGCCGATCGTCGGCGGAGACCTGTGCTGTTACCTGTGCCTCGCCAACGCCCTCTGCGGCGGCTGCGGCGGCCCGTTGTGCTGTTTTATCTAATTACAAAAAGAGACAAGAGGACGGACCTGGAGACAGGGGACGGACCTGTGTCTCCCACGGGGGAGACACAGGTCCGTCCCCTGTCTCTTACAGTTCACAATTATTAACCGTGCGGGGGAAGGGCAGTACGTCGCGGATATTTCCGATACCGGTCAGGTACATCACGCATCTCTCGAAGCCCAGACCGAAACCGGCATGACGGGCAGTGCCGTACTTGCGCAGATCCAGATAGAAGTCATAATCTTCTTCCGCCAGGCCCAGCTCACGGATACGGCCCAGAAGCTTGTCATAATCATCTTCTCTCTGGCTGCCGCCGATGATCTCCCCGATGCCGGGCACCAGGCAGTCCATGGCCGCAACGGTCTTTCCGTCCGGATTCAGCTTCATGTAGAAGGCCTTGATCTCTTTGGGATAATCCGTCACGAAGACCGGGCGCTTGAAGATCTTCTCGGTCAGATAGCGTTCATGCTCTGTCTGCAGATCGCAGCCCCAGAACACCTTATATTCGAATTCGTCGTTATGCTTTTCCAGAAGCTCCACCGCCTCAGTATAGGTCACACGGCCAAAATCCGAATTCATCACATGCGTCAGGCGGTCGATCAGTCCCTTATCCACGAACTTATTGAAGAAGGCCATCTCCTCCGGCGCGTTCTCCAGCACATAGCGGATGATATACTTCAGCATGCTCTCCGCCAGCATCATGTTGTCCGTCAGATCCGCAAATGCGAACTCCGGCTCGATCATCCAGAACTCCGCCGCGTGACGGGTGGTGTTGGAATTTTCCGCGCGGAAAGTGGGACCGAACGTATAGATATTGCGGAAGGCCTGCGCAAAGGTCTCTCCGTTCAGCTGACCGCTGACTGTCAGAGAGGTCTTTTTGCCAAAGAAATCCTGCTTGTAGTCCACGGCCCCGTCCTCTGTACGAGGTGCATCCGCCAGGTCGAGCGTGGTCACCTGGAACATTTCGCCGGCGCCCTCCGCGTCGCTTCCGGTGATCAGGGGCGTATGGACATATACAAAATCTCTCTCCTGGAAGAACTTATGAATGGCGTAGGCGATCAGGCTTCTCACGCGAAATACGGCCGCAAATGTATTGGTGCGGGGACGCAGATGCGGGATGGTGCGCAGATACTCCATGGTATGGCGCTTCGGCTGCAGCGGATAATCCGGAGTAGACGCGCCCTCCACCGTAATCTTTTCCGCCTGCATTTCAAAGGGCTGCTTCGCCTGCGGCGTAGCCACAATGGTTCCCTCGCAGATCAGAGCCGCGCCTACATTGCTGTGAGAGATCTCCGAAAAGTTCTCCAGATCGTCATGATAGACCACCTGCAGGGGCTCAAAGAAGGTACCGTCGTTCAGAACAATAAAACCGAAGGACTTGGAATCACGCAGGTTGCGGATCCAGCCGCAGACAGTGACCTTTTTGCCGATGTACTTTTCACGCTCGCGGTACAAAGATTTGATAAATGTACTTTCCATATTCTCCTCTTTTCTGTATCTTTATCTATCAGTTTCGTATCTATTCAGATTTCGGTTCCAGATAGGACTCCAGAACAGCGTAGATGTCCTCCCGGCCTTCTTTGGTCTGGGCAGAAAACGGAATCAGCAGTTCATCCTTCCTCATGCCCAGCGTCTCCCGGATCAGTTTTTTCTGCTTTGCCAGCTGAGATTTTTTGATCTTATCCAGCTTGGTAGCGATGACCACCGGTTCATAGCCGGCGTTCAGGATCCAGTTGAACATCTGTATATCGTTTTTTCCAGGTTCATGGCGGATATCCACCAGCAGAAAGACCTGCTTCAGCTGAGCGGAATTTCTCAGATAACGCTCGATCATCTTGCCCCACCGGGCCTTCTCGCTCTCCGGCACCTTCGCATAGCCGTAACCCGGCAGATCCACGAAATACAGTTCCTGATTGATATTATAGTAATTGATGGTCTGGGTCTTGCCCGGCTGCGCAGAGATCCTGGCATACGCTTTCCGGTTCATCAGCGCATTGATCAGCGAAGATTTGCCTACATTGGATTTGCCCGAAAAGGCAAATTCCGGCAGTCGGTTTTCCGGCAGCTTGCTGGTAACGCCGCAGACCGTCTCCAGATTTACTGATTTGATGATCATAAACACCTCATACGCCAGCTTCGCTGACTCATTTTCATTTTGCGAAAGCGCGTCCGATGACCTGCTCCATCCGATTACAGTAGGTGATCGTAAGACCACCCGTTATCTCCTCCGAAAGCTCGTCAATATCCGGCCGGTTCTTTTCCGGCACCAGCACCTCGCGGATACCGGCCATTTTGGCGGCCAGCAGCTTTTCCTTCAGCCCTCCGATGGGAAGCACGCGTCCCCGCAGGGTAATCTCCCCGGTCATGGCAACATCCGCGCGCACCGCTTTCCCCGTGATGGCGGAAAGCATACCGGTGGCCATGGTAATACCGGCCGAAGGGCCGTCCTTGGGCACCGCTCCCTCCGGAATATGGATGTGGATGTCATGCTTGTCGAACCAGGAATTTTTAATCTCATAGTCATGGGCAATGGACCGAATGTAGCTAAGGCCTGCCCGGGCCGATTCCTTCATGACATCGCCCATCTGTCCGGTCAGCTGTATAGCACCTTTGCCGGGCATTACATTCACTTCGATCTGCAGGGTATCTCCCCCCACACTGGTCCAGGCCAGCCCGCGGACAATGCCCACATCGTCCTTTTCATTGGCAGGGTCGAAATTCACTTTTTCTTTGCCCAGCCAGGCAACGAGATCGTCCGGTTCCACAGCCACACATTTTTTCTCCGGATCCTCCAGCAGCGCCCGCGTCGCCTTCCGGCAAAGATCCCCGATGCGCCGTTCCAGGTTGCGGACGCCCGCCTCCCGGGTGTAATTATGTATGATCTTCCGGATGGCTTCATCCGAGATCGTGAACTGCTCCGGAGACAGACCGTTCTTCTTGCGCTGCTTATCGATCAGATAGTCCTTTGCGATATGGAACTTTTCATTTTCGGTATAGCTGCTGACCTCTATGATATCCATGCGGTCCAGCAGCGGACGCGGAATGGTCGCCGCGTTATTGGCCGTAGCAATGAACATTACGCGGGAAAGATCCATCGGCAGTTCAATGTAATGATCTACAAAACGCACATTCTGTTCGGAATCCAGCACCTCCAGCAGTGCAGAGGCGGTATCGCCCTTGTAATCGCTGCTGACCTTATCGATTTCATCCAGCAGCATCAGCGGATTGGAAACGCCGGCCTGCTTCATACCGGCGGCAATGCGTCCGGGCATGGCGCCGATATAGGTGCGCCGGTGACCGCGGATTTCCGCTTCATCGTGCACGCCGCCCAGGCTGACACGGATGTAACGCTTATCCAGAGCACGCGCCACAGACCTGGCAATAGAAGTCTTTCCCGTTCCGGGAGGACCTACCAGGCAGAGAATGGATCCGTTCGCGTTGTCGGAAAAGATACGCACCGCCAGGTATTCCAGAATTCTCTCTTTGATCTTTTCCAGGCCGTAATGATCTTCTTCCAGGATCCTCTCCGCCCGCCGGATATCCTTGCTGTCAAGAGACACCGTGTCCCAGGGCATGGCCAGAAGTGTTTCTATATAGGTGCGGCTGACGGTACCCTCCTGACTGCCATGGGGCATAATGCGCAGCCGGCTGATTTCCTTTTTCAGGGTATCTTTCACTTCCTGAGGCGCCTGCAGAGCATCCGCTTTTTCCTGATAGCGGTCGATATCGCTGTCAAGCTCTCCCTCTCCCAGTTCCTCGCGGATGACTTTGATCTGCTCACGCAGCATGTACTCCCGCTGGTTCTTATCAATACGCTCCTTTACCCGCATCTGCAGATCACGCTTTAGGGCCGTGATCTCGATTTCCCGGCTCATCAGCTGAGTCAGCACGGAAAACTGCATGTGGGTGGAATCCAGCTGCAGAAATTTCTGTTTCCCCTCCGGGGGCGCCGGGAAACGGATCATCAGCTGCGCCAGAAGATCCTCCAGGTGCTCGATCTCCATCAGGGGGCGGAGGGCGTTATCTGCGAACTTGGTGTCTTCGCGGGCATAGTCCTCGATCTGCTCCCGCAGCGTGCGGACCATCGCTTCCTTTTCGATCTCCGAAAAGGGCGTCACCTCGACCGGCCGCTCCTCTATCTCTCCGGACAGGAACGGGCCGTCCTCCTGCAGATCCATAAGTTCGGCCCTCTGTATTCCCTCCACCAGTACCCGGGTGATCTTATTCGGCATGCGCATCAGCTGCTTGATCTTTCCCAGGATCCCGTAATGCCAGAGATCCCCAAAGCCAGGGTCTTCGTCGTTTTCATCCCGCTGCATGGTCAGGAAGACCATCTGGTCCTGCACCATGGCGCGGCGCACCGCAGCGATGGATTTCGGTCGGTTTACATCAAAATGCAGCATCATCTCCGGCAGGACGACCAGCCCCCGGAGTGCCACGACAGGATAATTCATATATGCTGTATCTACTCCTAAAAAGCGGACTGCGGCAAAAGCTCCCGGCCCACCGCAATCCGCTCACCCATTCTCTTATGCGCTCTCATGTCCGAACCTGCCGCTGCGGTTCCTGGCATTGATCCGGGGCACCGCCACATCCCGGTAGGTCAGCTCCGGCTCCCCTTTTCCTTCGATTACGTCCTCGGTCACCACACAACTCCCGATAGACTCATCAGACGGCACGGTGTACATCAGGTTCAGCATGGCTTTTTCCATAACAGCCCGAAGTCCTCTGGCACCGGTCTTCCGGGCGAAGGACTTTCTGGCGATAGCATGGATCGCCTCATCGGTAAACGTAAGCTCCACGCCGTCCAGTTCGAACAGCCGCTGATACTGACGGGTGATGGCATTGCGCGGTTCTGTCAGAATACGCACAAGCGCTTCCTCATCCAGCTGCTCCAGCGTCACCACCATGGGCACACGTCCTACAAATTCCGGGATCAGTCCGAATTTGACCAGATCCTGCGGCAGTACCTGCGGCAGGTATTTGCCCACGCCCACCTCTGTCTTTTCATGTACCTCTGCATTGAAGCCGATGGAATTGGAGCCCAGACGTCTTTCGATAATGTGCTCCAGCCCGTCAAAGGCACCGCCGCAGATAAACAGAATGTTCGTGGTATCGATCTGATACATCTCCTGGTGGGGATGCTTTCTTCCTCCCTGCGGAGGCACGCTGGCCACCGTTCCCTCCAGGATTTTCAGGAGCGCCTGCTGTACGCCCTCACCGGAAACATCCCGGGTGATGGATACATTTTCGCTCTTTTTGGTGATCTTATCGATCTCATCCAAATAGATGATGCCATATTCCGCGCGGTGAATATCATAATCCGCCGCCTGGATCAGCTTCAGGAGGATATTTTCCACATCCTCGCCCACATAGCCGGCCTCGGTAAGCGCGGTAGCATCCGCAATAGCAAAAGGAACGTTCAACAGACGGGCGATGGTCTGGGCCAGGTAGGTCTTACCGGATCCGGTAGGCCCCAGCATCAGCACATTGCTCTTCTGCAATTCCACATCCGAGCGGTCTTTCGCCAATACGCGTTTGTAATGATTATATACGGCCACCGACAGCGTGCGCTTGGCTTCCTCCTGGCCGATCACATATTCATCCAGAAAGGCTTTGATCTCCGCCGGTTTGCGAAGATCCAGCTCTCCGATGCTCTCCCGCATCTCCTCGTCCAGTTCCTCATTGATCAGTTCCTGGCAGAGATCCACGCACTCGTCGCAGATATAGACATTATCAATGTTTCCGGCCACCAGTTTTCGGACCTGGGCCTGATTTTTTCCGCAAAAGGAACAGAAAGGCTGCTCCTGATATCTGCTGGGCATATATTTCTTTTCCTTTCCCCGACGATTATTCTCTCTTTTCGATCACGCTGTCGACGATTCCGTATTCTTTGGCTTCCTCCGCCGTCATAAAGTAATCGCGCTCGGTATCTGCTGCGATCACATCCAGCGGTTTTCCGGTATTCTTTGCCAGAATCTCATTCAGTCTCTTTTTGGTCTTCAGGATCTGCTCTGCAGCGATCTGGATCTCTGTAGCCTGTCCTCTGGCACCGCCGGAGGGCTGATGAATCATGATTTCCGCATTCGGGAGCGCATAGCGCTTTCCCTTGGCGCCGCTGGAGAGAAGGAATGCCCCCATGCTGGCCGCCAGGCCGATGCAGATGGTAGAGACATCGCTCTTGATATAGTTCATGGTATCATAAATTGCCAGGCCCGCGCTCACAGAGCCGCCGGGACTGTTGATATACAGCTGGATATCCTTTCCCGGATCTTCTGATTCCAGGAACAGCAGCTGCGCCACCACCAGACTGGCGGTAACATCATTTACTTCCTCCCCCAGAAAGATGATGCGCTCCTTTAACAGGCGTGAATAGATATCATAGGTACGCTCTCCCCGGCTGGTGGATTCCAGAACATAAGGAACTAAGCTCATAGGTTCCTCCTTTCCCTCGGACAGTATTTCTGTACTGAGGTATGGCAAACGGATATAGACATGGTGTCTATATCCGTTTTGTTATTTATACAAGACTTCCTATTTATTTAGACTCGGCGTACAGCAGATCCATGGCTTTCTGCGTCTTCAGATTGCTCTTCATTTCTTCGATCTGCGCCTCATCCGCGTAGGACTTCATCTGCTCGGCTTCCAGTCCGTACTGCTCGGCCATGCGGGCAAATTCCGCATCCAGCTCCTCGTCGGTAACCTCCAGGTTCTCTGCGGCAGCGATCGCTTCCAGCACCAGGCGGCCCTGAATTCTCTTCAAGGCAGCACCCTTATTGGACTCCAGCATGGCATCTGCGGTCTGGCCGGTGTACTGCATGTACTGCTCCAGAGACAGGCCCTGATACTGCAGGCGCTGTGCGAACTCCTGGATCATGCTGCGGGCCTGGGATTCCACCATAAGGTCCGGAATATCCATGGTCGCATTCTCGACAGCCTTCTCCAGCAGTGCGTCTTCCTTAGCGGCTTTGTTCTGATCCGCAGCTCTCTCTTCCAACTTGCGGCGAACGTCTGCACGGTATTCTTCCATGGTCTCGAACTCAGAGACCTCACCGGCGAATTCATCGTCCAGCTCCGGAAGGATCTTCTTGGTGATCGCCTTTACGACGCACTGGAAGACAGCGGGCTTTCCGGCCAGTTCCTTGGCCTGATAGTCCTCAGGGAAGGTAACGTTGACTTCTTTTTCTTCTCCGATGGTGGCACCGATCAGCTGCTCCTCAAAGGTATCGATGAAGCTGTGGGAGCCGATGGTCAGGGCATAATCCTTGCCCTTGCCGCCCTCGAAGGCTTCGCCGTCTACAAAACCTTCGAAATCCAGACGGATCTGATCGCCGTCCTCTACGGGACGATCGGTCACTTCTTCGGTGGTAGCGTTCTTTTCCTGCTCGCTGCGGATATCGGCATCAACATCCTCATCCGTTACGGTCTTCTCTTCCACTTCCACTTCCAGGCCCTTGTACTCGCCCAGCGTTACTTCCGGACGGACAGCTACGGTAGCCTCAAAGATCACGGGCATATCCGGTTCTGTCTGGGTGTACTCGATCTTCGGCTGAGAGACGATATCCAGACCGCTCTCCTCACAGGCCTTCTCATACTCTTCCGGTACGCACTCGTTGATGGCGTCCTCCAGGAAGATGCCCTTGCCGTACATCTTTTCGATCATCTTACGGGGGGCTTTGCCCTTGCGGAAGCCGGGCACCTGAATGCGATTTCTCTGCTGCTTATATACCTTGTCGATGGCCTTTTCAATGGTCTCCACCGGGATTTCGATGGTCATTTTGGCCAGATTATGCTCCAGTTTTTCTACACTGACGCTCATGACGGGGATCCTCCTTGATCTCATCCTGTTCTGTATAACTTCTTTTGATAACAAACCCGGTTTCCTGAGATAGGGAAACCGGGCACCTGTTGTGTCTGCAAACTGTCTTCTATGCTCTCTCTACTTTGCCGGATTTCAGACAGGAAGTGCAAACATACATTCTCTGTGTGGCTTCGCCAACTTTCACTCTGACAGATTTTACATTTGCTTTCCACATTTTATTGGATCTTCTATGAGAGTGGCTGACATTATTCCCGAAATGGGCGCCTTTTCCACAAACTGCACACTTTGCCATAATCGCACCTCCTTACAGATTTTGGACCATTTTACACAGGGTTTCCCCATATAAGCCCATAACAGAGTACATTCTAGCAGAAACCGTATAGTTTGGCAAGCGGAAATTATAATTATTTTTCCTGCTTTCCGCTCTCTTTTTTCATATTATCCGTCGTTTTCTTTACAGCCGCCGTCACTGTCTCGTCCTGCAGCGGATTGGTCTTGCCTGCGGTGAACCGGTCGATCACGCCGGGCACCATATCCAGCACCTTGTTCACCGTATCCTGGCTCTTTACACTGACCAGGCGGGTAACGCCATCCTTGATGACCAGTACAGCATTGGGAGACATCTTGGCACCTGCACCGCCGCCTCCGTTGTTGCTCTTTCTGGTATCATTCAGAGCAGCTCCCGCTCCCATGCCCATGCTGACATCCACCAGCGGGATGATGATGGTATCCCCAACCGTCATCGGCTCACCGACCACGGTACGCGCGCTGAAAAAGCCGTCCATTCCCTGAAAAAGAGCTCCTGCCACCTCGTTGAAATTATTCTGTGCCATTCCTTTTCTCCTCCGTCATGGTTCGTGTCATGAAATATTGCCGTTCAGGCTGCTATTGGATTATTTTGGGATTATTTCCTATGCAGCACCATTTTGATCAGTTTCCGGATATTCTTGTCCAGCAGCAGCCGAATGCCGCTGAAGAGCACAATGATCAGCCGGATATGTCCCTTCAGATACAGCCGGCCCGCCGCCATGGCTTCTTCAAAGTCGCCGGCCACCCGAATATCCCCCTTCTCGCAGTACAGCGGATAGAAGGTATAGATCGCGCCAAGCAGCTGTCCGGTGGAAGCCGGATCGCCCGTCCCGAAGGTTCCTTCCGCGCGGATCTCTCGCGGCAGATAATGCCGCAGCAGGCGGAAGATCTCTCCCTTTACCCGTCCAAACGTCCGCACATGCGATGGTTCTTCCAGCTGTTCGATTACCCAGGAAAGCTTGTCCATTGCCCCGGCCGCCTTGTCTGAAAGGCTCTCCGCGGTCCCGGTCACACCTCTTGTTCCGGAGGGGTCTTTCCCCGCCAGGATATCCCCGATTGCATCCGTCAGATCCAGGATCATCTCCGGGATCGATCTTATGCGCTTCTTTTCTTTCGGAGCATCTTCCTTCTTTTCTTCCTTTGTTCCCTTCTTTTTCCGGGACAATTTTTCCCGCAGCGTCTTCTTCTCCGGCGCAGGCTTCTGCAGCGGATCGGGCGGCGGGAAATCCTCACCTTCCGGAACATAGGAAGGCTCCGGGGCTGCTGGTGCAGCAGGTTCTGCATCCACAGCAGGCTCAGTCTCCGCGGCAGGTTCAGCCTCTTCTGCGGAGCCAGGGATTTCCTCCGCTGTTCCTGCCGTCTCTGCCGGAGCAGGCACAGCTTCCGCCGGCATTTCTCTTTCAGCCGCCGCGGCTTCCGGTGCTGCGGCTTCCGGCGCAGGCTCTTCCTCGATCTCTCCGAAGAGATGCTTCCCGCCTTTCTTCAGCGTAAACGCGAGCACCTTCACACAAAAGCGCAGATGTCCCTTTTTGAGTTTAACATTCACCCGGACCAGCCCCAGCAGCAGACTGACCTTTGCGTGTGCGCAAAGGCTCATAAGCCCCTGTCGGCTGTCCCCTTTGGCTGCGGTTTCGTAGTTGATCGGAATCAGCAGAACGATCAATATTAACGCAAGCACGACAGCCAGGATGATCAGCAATATTTTCAGGAGGAACAGCAGGACATGGCCGATCACTCCCAGAATCGCCATCATATCTCTTCTGTCCCCTCCTCTCTGACCCGTCGGGAAAGATACGCCTTCAGATCAGGTGATCCGCTATCCCGCAGACAGTCATCTGTGATACGAAGAATCAGGTTCACTGCTTCACGCTTGCTTTCCGCGATTCCCAGGATCACCAGGTCCTCCTGCCGCTGATACAGCGGCTGCAGCAGAAAGTTGGCATGGAGAATATCCAGCTGGTCTGCCGGATTCAGGGCGGGAACGATGACGTACGCATCCGTCTGCGGTTTTTTCCGGTGGATACTCCGCAGGATCCGGGTCTTCACCCGCTCCGCATTCTCTCCGACATAAAGGTGTTTCATGAACCTCATGGCCGCCCTCCCCGGCCCGGGACCATTTGAGTGGATCCCCGGCCAACAACTGCTAATCCACGTCCTTCAGGACATCCTTATTCTTTATAATATAATCTACCAGAGAAATTATGGTCAGGGCCGTGGCGGCCACGATCAGAATCTGTTCAATCAAATGCCAGGCCGGCATCTCCAGATGCAGGATCAGGAACATGGTCATCGCCATCTGGCAGACGGTCTTTGTCTTACCCCAGTAGCTGGCGGCGATCACCGTACCCTTTTCCGCGGCGATCAGCCGGAAACCGCTGATCACAAATTCTCTTCCTATTAATATAACGACCACCCATGCAGGAATGCGCCCCAGTTCAATCAGACAGATGGCTGCGGACCCCACCAGCAGCTTGTCCGCCAACGGATCCATAAACTTCCCAAAGTTGGTCACCAGATGATACTTTCTGGCCAGATGACCGTCCAGGTAGTCGGTGAAAGATGCCACGCAGAAAATGACCAGCGCGATCACATCCCCCGTAAGGCCCCAGCCGGCCAGCAGAAAAAACACAAAAAATGGCACCAGTATGACACGCATCAGTGTCAGTTTATTCGGCAGGTTCAAAGGTTTTTCCCCCATTATCCCTTTATGATCTCTCCCAGAAGATCATATTCCGCAGCGCCGGTCACGCGCACGCGCACCAGATCTCCTGTCATCAGATTTTCCTCGGAGGGCAGGAACAGATATCCATCTACATTCGGCGAATCCCGGTAGGTCCGCGCCGCATAGACATCTCCGTCGGAAAGATACCCTTCCACCATGACGGTCAGCTCCCGGCCCACCAGATCCTCCGCCGCCGCGAAGGCAATATCCTGCTGCAGCTCCATTACCTCATCCCGCCGGGTCAGCTTGACCTCCTCCGGGATCTGATCCGGCATGGCCGCTGCCGGCGTTCCTTCCTCCTGCGAATAGGGGAAAACGCCCAGCCGGTCAAATTCCATCTCATCCACAAAATCCATCAGCTGCTCAAAATCTTCCTCGCTCTCTCCCGGAAAACCGGTGATCAGCGTGGTCCGCAGCGCGATATCCGGAATCTCTTCCCGCAGATGGCGAATGATCCCTGTAATATCTTCTCTGGTCGTACGCCGGCCCATGCGCCGCAGAACGCGGTCGCTGGCATGTTGGATGGGAATATCCAGGTAGTGACAGACCTTCGGCAGGTCGCGGATCGCAGCGATCAGTTCTTCCGTGATCTCTTCCGGATAGCAGTACTGCAGACGGATCCAGAAGATCCCCGGGATCTCCGAAAGCCTGGCCAGCAGCTCCGGGAGTGCCTTATGTCCGTACAGATCCACACCGTACAGCGTCGTCTCCTGCGCGATCAGGATCAGCTCCTTTACCCCCTTCGCCGCAAGCAGACGCGCTTCCAGAATCAGCTGTTCCATGGGAACGCTCCGGTAGTTCCCGCGCACGGAAGGTATCACACAATACGTGCATCGTTTGTCACAGCCCTCTGCGATCTTCAAAAATGCATAGTGTCCGCCGGTAGTCAGGATACGCTCTCCACCGTTCTGCGGCAGGGCATTGATATCCCGGAAGACCTGCGTATGCATTTCTCCGGAGAACAGCCCGGTGATCACACGCACGATCTCCTCATAAGATGTCGTGCCAAGCACCGCATCTACCTCCGGCATCTCGGTAAGGACCTCTTCCCGGTAACGCTCTGCCAGACAGCCGGTCACCACCAGCGCCTGACAGCGGCCGCGCTCTTTCCACGCAGCCATCTCCAGGATCGTATTAATGCTTTCCTCCTTGGCATCCCCGATAAAGCAGCAGGTGTTTACAACGATCACATCTGCCTCGGCTTCCTCATAGGTCAGTTCAAAGCCCGCGTTCTGCAGAAGCCCCAGCATCACCTCGGTATCCACCAGGTTCTTGTCACATCCCAGGGATACAAAAAGGACTTTTTTATTCATTCATTCCCTCTTCCGTCTCCGGATCCTCTTCAGCCGCATCCTCAGGAGCAGCCTCGGAAGTCTCTTCCTCCCAGGTCTCCTCGGCGGTCATTTCCTCAGCATCCGTATCATCTTCATCCGCGGGCTTCACGGCATCCGTGCTGCGAATGATATGATATTTTCCCTCCATCAGTTCTTCCACCGCGATGGACAGAGGCTTTTCTTCACGGCCTTCCCACTCTGTGCGGTTCGCCGCTACCAGCTGGCGGGCGCGCTTGGCCGTACCCAGCACGATAGAATAACGGCTGGTCACCACTGGCTTTTCGCCCTCTTTGACGTCTTTATTTACCAGGTTCATCAATTCAAAATAGGAAGGATGGATCATTGTTTACCTCTTTCTGTCTATACTTTTCTATATTCTTTATCAGTTTCCTGTTTTCAACGAGCCGCCGGCCTCTATTGTTCATCCTGCCAGCAAGAAAGCATCTGTTTCAGATCATCCCGGATCTGAAGGACTAACGGCAGATTTTCTTCGCGGGAAGCCCGGCGGTACTCTTCATCGCGGATCATACGCGAAAGATTCGACACCGCTTCACCCAGATCGTCATTGACCAGAATTCCGTCATAGGAAGAAACGATGTCCGCCTCCTCCACCGCGCGGGTGAGACGTTTCTTGATCTGTTCCCTGGTCTCGGTGCCGCGTCCCGTCAGGCGCTGCAAAAGTACCTCTGCCGAAGGCGGAATTATGTAGATCAGCCTTGCTTCAGGCGCCAGGCGCTTCACATTCAGCGCGCCTTCACACTCGATATCCAGCAGAATGGTAATACCGTCATCCATGCGGGCATACACATAGTCCGCCAGCGTGCCGTAATAATTGCCGGAATACTGCGTATATTCCAGGAACCTGCCTGCGGCGATCCCCTCTTCGAATTCTTCTTTTGAAATAAAGAAGTAGTGAACGCCGTGTTCCTCACCTTCCCGTTTATAGCGGGTGGTGGCGGAAACAGAGAAACCATAGCCCGATTCCCGGCGCATCAGTTCAGCGATCACCGTACCCTTGCCGGCACCCGAAAAACCGGAGATCACCACTAAAGAACCTTTTTTCATGCTAACGCCCTTTCTGTGAACCTACGCATGGCTCCGTGCTTCGCACTCCCGCCATGCTACAAGTATTCTTCACTCTATGTTTTGTACCTGTTCGCGGATCTTTTCGATTTCTGTTTTCAAGGTGATGGCGGTGGCGGAAATGTCCATGTCATTACACTTGGAGAGGGTGGTGTTGGCCTCCCGGTTCATCTCCTGTGCCAGGAAATCCAGTCTGCGGCCCACGCCTTCCGGTGTTCCTTTTGACAGAGACTGGCGCATGGCCGTGATATGGCTGCGCAGGCGCACCGTTTCTTCATCTACACATGTCTTATCGGCAAAGATGGCGGCCTCCGTCATCAGACGGGCTTCGTCCACCTCTGTCTGTTCCAGCAGTTCACGCATGCGTTCCGCCATTCGTTCCTCGTAGGCCTTCACGACCTCCGGTGAACGTTCCTCTATAAAGGATACCTGTTCCTCCATGTCGGTCAGCTTCTGCAGGATATCCTGTGCCAGGCGCTCCCCCTCGTGTGTTTTCTGCTCTGCAAAGGCTTCTCCCGCTTTTTGCAGGGCTTCTTCCAGCAGAGGCCACAGGGTCTCTTCGTCCTCTTCCGGATGTTCCATTACCAGGACCTCCGGAAAGCCGGCCAGCCTGCCCGCTGTCAGGTCATTCGGAATTCCGAATTTCTGACTCATCTGCTGAATATAATCCACATAAGCGCCAGCCAGCGTTTCATTATATTTCAGCGCCAGCGCTTCCTCCGAGAAGTCCTCGCAGGTAACAAACAGATCTACCTTGCCGCGGACGGCATAGGACTTTACGAGCGTGCGTATACGTGCCTCGAACAGGTTCAGTTTACGGGGCATACGAATGGAGAGATCCAGGTAGCGATGGTTCACTGCCTTCATTTCCACCGTAATCTTATGTTTCTCATCGGACGCCTCCGCGCGCCCGAATCCGGTCATGCTTTTAATCTTGTTCATGCTATCCCTCATTGACTTAAGAATCAAACTTGATTATAATTCATTTACTGCTTTTCGTCAACCGGGACCTGGTTCGACGAACACAACAAAGAAGGGAGCACTCCCATGGCTTTTGACGGAATTACCATAGCAAATCTGACGCGCGACCTGGCCCGGGATCTGACGGGCGGCCGCATCAGCCGCATCGCCCAGCCGGAGCCGGACGAACTGCTGCTGACCATAAAGACCGGCCGCGAACAGCGCCGCCTCCTGATGTCTGCCAGCGCCAGCCTGCCGCTGCTCTATTTTACTTCGAAAAACAAAACGGCACCTGCCACGGCGCCGAATTTCTGCATGCTCCTGCGAAAGCACATTGGAAACGGAAGGATCCTTTCCGTCACCCAGCCGGGGCTGGAGCGCATTGTCCGGTTCGAAATTGAACATCTGAACGAAATGGGCGATCTCTGCCGGAAATATCTGATCATCGAACTGATGGGAAAATATTCGAATATTATCTTCACGGATACAGAGGATAAGATCATCGATGCCATCAAGCATATTTCCGCAAATGTCAGTTCTGTGCGCGAGGTGCTTCCCGGGCGGCCGTATTTCATTCCGGATACGGTGCACAAGAAGGATCCCATGACGATCACGGAGGAGGTCTTTCTGGCAGAAGTCTGCGCGCAGCCTCAGCCGGTGGGCAAGGCCATGTCTCAGTCCCTTACCGGCATCAGTCCGATGATGGGCCAGGAGATCGCGGAGCGGGCCGGCGCCGACGGGGACCGCCCCATGCAGGCGCTCTCCGAGGCGGAAAAGCTTCATCTTTTTCACACGCTTTCTCTGCTGCGCGAGGATATCCGGGAGGGTCGTTTTTCGCCTCGTGTGATATACCGGGGAGAGGAGCCCGTGGAGTTTTCGGCCCTGCCGCTGAGTATTTTTGCAGACTGCCGGCAGGTGGAATTTCCGGATATCAGCCAGGTGCTGGAGACTTATTATGCAGAAAAGAGTGTCCTGACCCGGGTGCGTCAGCGCTCCGCCGACCTGCGGCGAATCGTGCAGACCACGCTGGAGCGGGATATGAAGAAATATGATCTTCAGCGCCGGCAGATGAAGGATACGGAGAAAAGAGAGAAGTACCGCATCCGCGGAGAGCTGATCCAGACCTACGGCTACTCCGTAGAGCCCGGCGCCTCCTCTATGACGGCAGAAAATTATTATGATGAGGGCAAGGAGATCACCATCCCCCTGGACCCCATGCTGACCGCGCAGGAAAATGCCGTAAAATGCTTTGAGCGCTACAACAAGCTGAAACGAACCCACGAAGCGCTGACCGGTCTGCTGGCAGAGACTGCTGCAGAGATCGATCATCTTCGTTCCCTTCAGCTGGCTCTTTCCATCGCGGGGGGCGAGGAGGATCTGGCGCAGATCAAAGCGGAAATGCAGGAAGCCGGCTACATCCGCAAACGTTTCGCGCGCGGCGCCGGCAAAAAGGCAAAAACACCGGCCAGCAGACCGCTGCACTACGTATCCCCGGACGGTTTTCATCTGTATGTGGGAAAGAACAATCTTCAGAATGAGGAGCTGACCTTCCGCTTCGCCACGGGCGGAGACTGGTGGTTCCACGCCAAGGGCATCCCCGGCTCCCACGTGATCATCAAAGGGGACGGGCGCGATCTCCCGGACGTGCTGTTCGAACAGGCCGGGGCGCTGGCTGCCTACTACTCCAGCGAGCGTCAGGCAGAAAAAGTGGAGATCGATTATATACAGCGCAAGCATGTGAAGAAACCGGCCGGCACCAAGCCGGGCTATGTAATCTATCACACCAATTATTCGCTGATGGCGGAACCCGCCCGTGTGCGGGAACTGCAGAAAATCGAAGACTAAAAAGGAGCGGGGCAACCCGCTCCTTTTTACCACACCCGAATCATCTGCTCGTAGATCAGGATATCTCTGGCGGCGACCTGACGGTTGTCATGGTAATGGCCGAAAAACCAGCGTTTATAATCCAGGTTCCCGCGAAGTTCATCCAGATAATCCGTCAGGACATCCCGCTCATAGAAACCGGCCAGCGTCTGCACGGAGGTCGATGCGCAGTGGGTGATCACGTAATCCGCGTACCAGCCGTTATCCTCCAGCGTGTCGCGTCCGTGCTGCATCTCTTCTTCGGAGGGCAGTTCCTCCGGCCACCAGGAGATCCCTTTCACTCGGAAATAGTATTTTCCCTGCCGGTTCAGTCTTCTGGCCTCTTCCTTCCAGCCGGGATCGTCCCCGTCCAGAATGCCATCCTTTATATCATGCGAACTGGCCCCGCCGAAGGCAAAAATGCGGCAGCCGTCGATCTCATACATTTCTCCGCGCATCAGCATCAGGACAGAAGGACGGATTTCTTTGACCCGCCCTCCGTTCCAACGTTTCTCCGGGAATTCATCGCTCATCAGCCGGGCATAATTTTCATGATTGCCCGGCACAAAGACGGTGGTAAAGGACCGTGCCTCAAGTTCATCCAGATTATGGTCCTCCGCCTTGCGATTCTGCCAGTCCTCTCTTCCGTGCCATACACCGCCAAAATCACCGGCGATGATCATGGTATCATCCTTTGTCATTTCCCGCTGTTCCGGGAAGACCTTCCGGCTGAAGCGCCGAAAATCCGAATGTGTATCTCCTGTGATAAAAATCATGACCCACCTCCGGATACATGTAAGAATTATTTATACCGGCTCGTCGGTATTGGCTTCCCGCTTCACGGTGCGGATCATGGCGATATCCACGATCACGATAAACACGATAAACAGAAGGGAAGCTGCCTCCGAACCCGAGAGCGCACAGGCATCATAGAAACCATGCAGGAAGATCGCCACCACCAGGGCCAGCACCTGGTTGCGGAAGGCACCGGCGTCATCCCCGCAGTCATAGCAGAGTTTGGCGCGGCCGTAGAAATAACCCATAAATACCGCGAAAGACATGTGACCGGGAATAGCCAGAATGGCACGGGCCGGGGCCACTCCCAGACCGTATCCGAACACATAGCCGATGTTCTCAAACGCCGCAAACCCCAGGGAGGTAAAGACCGCATAGACCGTTCCGTCGAACCGATAATTGAAGTTGGGGTTGCGCCAGGTGACCTTCTTCATGCAGATGAACTTCATCAGTTCCTCGGCGAAGGCGACCACGGCGAACGCCAGAAAGACCACATACAGCGGGTCATAAGGAGACACCACCATGCCCAGGACATTGGTCCCGATCTCCTCCAGGATGACAGCCCCCAAAGCTGATATCACACCGGCAATGATCAGCCTGATCAGAAGACCCGTCGGCTCCTGTTCTACCTTGTCCTTCAGATAAATGTAGCGCATCAGAATGACCGCCGGCAGCACAGCTGCCAGAACATAAATACCATAAAAAAACATACATTTTCTCCCTTCCGGGTCCGCGCTTTGCCGCCCGTGACACCGCTATCTTTGCATTGTCTCCATTTTTTTCACGAACTCATTTACGATTTCCACATATTTTTCCGGATCGGTCTCCAGCGCCATGGCATGTCCCGCGCCGGGGATCAGATGCAGTTCGGCGTATCCTGCCGTTGCCTCCTTCATGCGCTCACTGTGATCCGGCGTAATAAAATCATCCGCCGCCCCGTGAATAAAGCAGATCGGGATGGTATTCCCCGGCAGCGCGTCAATGGGCCTTGCCTTTGTAAAGGCGTACCCATACATCACGCGTGATGCCAGCGAAGCCAGGTAGACCATAAAGCCCGGCAGATGCATGCCCCGCAGGCCGCCCTGCATGACAGGGATGATCTCCGCAAAACCGCAGTCATTGACCACGAACTTCACATCCGGATGATACATCAGCGCCCGGATCTGTGTGGCAGAGCCCAGGGATTCCCCGTGAAGTCCCAGATAGATCTCATCCCCGAATCTTCGGTTCAGCTCGCGGATGACAGCCATCAGATCCCGCCCCTCTTTCAGACTGTAGGTGCACACGTGAGGTTCGTTAACCCCGTGCCCACGGTCATCATAGATCACACAGTTATAGCCCAGATCACGGAACAGCGGCACATATTTCAGCGAGCCGTTGCGGTTGAGCGTGTACCCGTGCGTAATGATCATAAACTTATCCGTGGGTTCCGGGTGCATGGCGATCTGCCCGTGCAGCACGTAGCCGTCAAAGCTTTTCACCTCAAAGGGCTCCCAGCTGTAGCCCTCCGCCTCCGACACCCGAAGGCCTTTACGCTTTCGCTCATAATCCAGGGTCTCCTCCAGCGTGTATCTGGCGCCGTGCACCGCATAGGATGCCAGGTAGGCGGAAAGCCCTGCCACTACCAGCAGCAGCAGAATAATGATGATTGCAATGATCTTTCCCATTTCACGCCTCCTACAGCCTTATTTTCTTGGCCATTTCTATGAACTCCCGGTTGTTCCGGGTGCGGGCAAACAGGCGAAGGATCTCCTCCACAGCCTCCTCCTGCTTCATTCCGTGCATGGCCCGCCGGATCACGCGGATCGCTTCCTGCTCCTCCGGCGTCAGCAGCAGGTCATCCCGCCGGGTGCCGGATTTCAGGATGTCGATCGCCGGGAAGATACGCCGCTCTGAAAGTTTGCGGTCCAGTACCAGCTCCATGTTGCCGGTACCCTTGAATTCTTCAAAGATCACATCATCCATGCGGCTGCCGGTCTCTACCAGCGCCGTCGCCAGAATGGTCAGGCTGCCGCCCTCCCGCATGTTGCGGGCCGCGCCGAAGAATTTCTTCGGTGCGTGGAGCGCCGCCGGATCCAGTCCGCCTGAAAGTGTCCGTCCGCTGGGAGCCACGGTCAGGTTATAAGCCCGTGCCAGCCGCGTAATGGAATCCAGCAGAATAATAACATCCCGCCCGTGCTCCACCAGGCGCTGCGCGCGCCCCAGCACCATTTCGGAGACCCGTTTGTGGTGTTCCGGCTGCTCATCAAAGGTCGAATAAATAACCTCTACATTGTCTCCGACAATGCTCTCTTTTATATCAGTGACTTCTTCCGGACGCTCATCGATCAGCAGGATGATAATGTGTACCTCCGGATGATTGATCTGGATCGCCCGGGCCGCTTCCTTCAGCAGCGTGGTCTTACCGGCTTTGGGCGGAGATACGATCATGCCGCGCTGTCCCTTGCCGATGGGCGACATCAGATCCACGATACGCATGGCCGTGGAGCCGCCCTCCGCCTCCAGGCGAAGCCGCTCACAGGGAAAGATGGGCGTCAGGTCTTCGAATTTCTTCCGTTTTTCGGCGACCGCCGGGGACTCATCGTTAATCGAAGAGATATACAGCAGTGCCACATATTTTTCCTGGCCGGTCTTCACACGGATATTGCCTGTAATAACATCTCCCGTCTTCATATTGAAGCGGCGGATCTGCGAAGGAGACACATAGACATCATCTTCGCCGGGCAGGAAATTTTCACTTCGGATAAATCCATACCCCTCCGGCAGGACCTCCAGGATACCCCGGGCCGTCTGGCCGGAATCCAGGCTGCGGATCTCCTCCGGCGTTGCGGAGCCATCATTTTTGCTGCCGGTATTCCACCCGGGGAATCCCTGCTCCCGGCGGGGCTCCGGCGCCTCCTGCTCCGGCGTGCGGACACGGCGCTCTGTTATCTCACGGGGCTCCCGGTTTTCCTGACGATCCGGCGTACGCATACGGCGCTCTGTCATTTCCCGCGGCTCACGATTATCCTGCCGTTCCCGGTTTTCCTGACGATCCGGCGTACGGGTGCGGCGCTCCGTCCTCTCACGGGATTCCTGCCGTTCCGGTGTACGGCCGCGGTTTTCCCGTCCCATATTCCGGTCTGCACCGCGGCCCCGGTTTTCCCGGGATTCTGTGCGCTCTGCCGCGCGGTTCCGGTTTTCCCGCTGGGGCTGTCTCTCCGACTCCCGTCTGCGCTCTCCGCGCTGCGGCTGACGCTCCGATTCGCGCCTGCGCTCCTCACGCTGCGGCCGACGTTCCGCTTCCTGTCTGCGCTCTTCCCGCTGCGGCTGACGCTCCGCTTCCTGTTTGCGCTCTTCACGCTGCGGCTGATGCTCCGGCTGGTTTACCGTCTCACGCCGGCGCTCCAGCTCCGCCATGATCTTTGCTGCTAATTCCGACTTTCGCAGGCTGCTGACCCCCTTCAGGTCCAGCTCCTTCGCTGTCTGTCGCAGCTCCGATAATGTTTTGTTATCCCATTCATTCATTGGCATATTCATCTATCCTCTTTTTTATCGGGTATTCCGCCCGGATCCGGGCCGGAGTTCTATCGATTGATTCTTGATTTATCGATTGATTCTTGATTTCAGTCATAAAAATTGTTACAATAAGAGATACCGTATGGAACTGAGGTATACTATCATGGCATCCGTATTATCTGATCCTTCTACTTTATATAAGCTGATGATCTTATACATGCTGAACCGGGTAAAATTTCCGCTGAAGGGATCCCAGATTTCGGAATTCTTTCTGGGGAAAGGTTATACGGATTTTTTTACGTTCCAGAAAGCCATCGGGGAACTCACGGATGCTCACCTGATTACGGAAGAAAAGATGCGTTCCTCCTCCCGCTATGAGATCTCCCGCGAGGGCAGCGATGCCCTCGGTTATTTTGGCGGCAGTATTTCTGACGCCATCAAGGGAGATATTGACGATTTCCTGCGGGAAAACAAGATTCGTCTGCGCAATGAAGTCGGCGTGGTATCGGATTATTACAAATCCACCAATTCCGACTATGTGGTGCGCATGGAAGTCCGGGAGGGCAAGAACCCTCTCGTTTCCATGGAAGTTTCCGTTCCCACCGCGGACCAGGCCGAGGCCATGTGCGCGAACTGGCAGAACGAGAACCAGCGAATCTATGCCTGGCTGATGCAGGAACTATTGAAAAGCAGCCAGGACGTATAATAATTATTATATCTGTATTGGGGCGTTTTATACCAGTCCTCTGCGGAACATCTCCATCATCTCGCTGGTCAGGCTGATATCATCGCTTCGGTCGGGCATTTCTTCTCTCTTCATCCATACGCCCACCGAAAGTTCTTCTTTATCCAGCACGATGGTATCATCTCCGTCCAGTTCACAGAAAAAACCCATCAGCACCGTGCCGGAAAAGGACCAGGGCTGGCTCTTGTAGTAGCGCAGGTTCCGCACCTTAAGCCCAGCCTCTTCCATGACCTCCCGGTGTACGGTCTCTTCTATCGTCTCCCCGATTTCTGTAAAACCGGCGATCAGCGCATACCGGGTATATGTGCGCCCGGCATATTTTGTCAGCAGGATGCGGTCCTGGTTGGTGACTGCCACAATTACCGCCGGCGAAAGCACCGGATAAACCGTGAGCCCGCAGTCCGGGCAGACCAGCGCCCGCTCTTTTTCGCTGGGCTTCATACGGCCGCCGCAGGCGCCGCAAAAGCGGTGTTCCCTGCGCCAACGGAAAAGCTGCGCCCCGGTGATAGCTGCGAAGGCAAGATAACCGGGCTGCGCCGTCCGCAGCGCCGAAAACCCGGTCCAGGCCGTACTCAGTTCCGCACCGGCTCTGCCTGTCCAATATTCCGCCAGGCGCTCCGCCTCCTCCTCCGCTTCCACGGAATAAAACGCCGTCTCATCGATCAGAAACTGGAAGGAAAGTTCTTTCTGTTCTTCGGGCTGCAGTGACTCTATCCGCGGAAGACGGATCCGTCCCTTTTCATCTGTCCCCAGAAACACCTCGTTCTGCCGGTAAAGCAGCACCAGATCTCCTTCTCTGGGCGGTCTGCGGTGTCCGAAAGCATTGTCATATCGATGTGGGTAAATATCCTGAATCATAAAATCCCCCTGTAGGAATCTATCAAATGTATACCATTACAAAAGCAGCATGATCAGCGGCACGGTTATCAGGCACAACAGACTGGACAGGAAAATTGCCCCGGAGGCCATCTCCACATCACCTCCGTACTGCTGGGAAAAGATCATGCCCAGAGACGGACAAGGCATGGCAAAAGAAAGCAGGATCACCCCTGCCAGAAGATCAGATACCACGGGAAGTGCCCGAAGGATCAGTGCTGCCAAAAACGGGATCAGAAGCAGCCGCATCACGCAGCAGCTGAGAATATCCCGGTCACGGAAGACCGCCGAAAGCCTGCCGCCTGCTAAAGAAAGACCGATCAAAAACATGGAAAGGGGAGTCGTGATGCCCGCGAACCCGGAGATCACCTGCATGACAGGTGACGGCAAAGAAAGCTGCGTCACAAAGAAGATCAGTCCCAGCGCCATGGCGATATTGGGACCGCTCAGAATAATAGAGCGCCAACGGACAGCCTCGCCCGAGGCGCCGGAATAGCTGCACATCATTTTAACACAGAGCGTATACTGAATAGAAAGATAGGAAATCCCCATGACAGCCGCCAGGAACAGACCATCCTGACCGAAAATGGCCAGGATCAGCGGAAAACCCATGAAGCCGGAATTTCCGAAGGTAGAAGACATAATCCAGGTGCCGCGGCGGATCGTCTTGATTCGCAGAAACCCCGAGACTGCCTGACACAGTCCCAGCGTCAGGAAAATCAATGCCGCGCACACCACCACGCCGATCACACTGTCCCGCAGCATGCTCATTTCAAACTCACGGAGCATGGACTGAAAGATCATGCAGGGCAGTGCGACCTTCATCATAAAAGACGTGAAATCCGCGGAAGCACGGTCAGAAACCACTCGGGCCTTGCCGGCCGCGAATCCCACGCCGATCATTCCAAATATCACCAGCAGATTGCGGATGATGATCATATAATCCATTGTGTTATACGTTGATCTGTGCCGTCAGCCCCAAATCTGTGGCATTCTCCTCTAAAATAGGACGGATCACTTCCGCCAGGAATTCTTCGGTCTGCTGGCAGGCACGTCCGGTATAGCGGGCGGGATCCATGGAAGCTTTCAGATCCTCCAGGGACAGGCCGAAGGCGGGATCCGCCGCGATCAGTTCCAACAGGTTGTTTTCCTTTCCTTCCTGCTTCACGTTCCGGCCGGCGATCATGGAAAGCTCACGGATACGCTCATGCAGCTCCTGCCGGTCGCCGCCGGCCTTCACAGCGTCCATCATGATATTTTCCGTGGCCATAAAGGGCAGCTCGCTCATCAGGCGTTTTTCGATGACCTTGGGATAGACCACCAGACCGTCCACCACATTCATGTACAGATCCAGGATTCCGTCCACCGCCAGGAATGCTTCCGGCACGCTGATACGCTTGTTGGCGGAATCATCCAGTGTGCGCTCGAACCACTGCGTGGAGGCTGTCATCATGGGATTCATGGCATCCGCCATTACATAATTTGCCAGGGAAGCAATGCGCTCGGAACGCATGGGGTTGCGTTTGTAGGCCATGGCCGAGGAACCGATCTGGCTCTTTTCAAAGGGTTCTTCGATTTCCTTCAGATGCTGAAGCAGCCGGATGTCATTCGAGAACTTATGCGCGCTCTGCGCGATTCCGGCCAGCACGGCCAGCACGGAGGAATCTACCTTTCTGGCATAGGTCTGCCCGGAGACCGGGTAGCAGCGGGAAAATCCCATCTTCTCGGCGATGCGGGCATCTGCCTGACGGCACTTGCTGTGGTCGCCTTCAAAGAGCTCCAGAAAACTTGCCTGGGTACCGGTCGTTCCCTTGGAACCGAGCATGCACAGAGAATCGATCCTGTAGCAGATATCATCATAATCCAGCTTCAGATCCATCAGCCACAGGGTGGCGCGCTTGCCTACCGTGGTGGGCTGCGCCGGCTGGAAATGCGTAAAGCCCAGCGTCGGCAGTGCTTTGTAGGCATCCGCAAACTTTGCCAGTTCGTTCATCACGTTGACCAGCTTCTTCTTTACCAGCAGCAGTGCTTCCCGCATGAGAATCAGATCTGTGTTATCGCCCACGTAGCAGGAGGTAGCCCCCAGATGGATAATACCTTTGGCCTTCGGGCACTGCACACCATAGGCATAGACGTGGGACATGACATCATGGCGCACTTCCCGCTCTCTGGCGATGGCCACTTCGTAGTTGATATCCTCCTGATGAGCCTTCAGCTCATCAATCTGTTCCTGTGTGATAGGAAGTCCCAGCTCCTTTTCGGTCTCTGCCAGGGCAATCCAAAGTTTCCGCCAGGTACGGAACTTTTTGTCCGGTGAAAAAATATACTGCATCTCCCGGCTGGCATAGCGCTCCGCCAGAGGGCTCTGATAACGATCTGTAGCCATAATAATTCTCCTCTACTGAATAACGTCCTGCATGGTATACATTCCGGCGGACTTTCCGGCCAGGAATTTGGCACCGGCCACGGCGCCCTTGGCGAAAATAGCGCGGGAATAGGCAGTATGAGAAATGGTGATAACCTCATCCGTGCCTGCAAAGATTACCTCGTGATCTCCCACGATGGTGCCGCCGCGCACAGAGGCAAAACCGATCTCCTTCGGGTCGCGCTTCCGGCGCACCTGAGAACGGTCAAAGGTATAGGTATATTCGTCCGGCAGCACCTCGGTAATGGCATCCGCCAGCGCAATGGCGGTACCACTGGGCGCATCCAGCTTGCGGTTGTGGTGCTTTTCCACGATTTCCATATCATATCCTTCGGCCGCCAGCACCGGAGCCACCATTTTCAGCACCTTGAAGATCGTATTGATCCCCAAAGACATGTTGGCGGATTTTAACAGAGCCGCCTTCCCGCTGACCTCCTGTACACGGGCCAGCTGCGCCTCCGAAAGACCGGTGCTGCACAGCACCGCCGGGATCTTCCGTTCCTCAATAAAGTCAAGCAAGGCATCCATTGCCTTCGCGGAGGAGAAATCGATCAGCACATCCGCCTCCACCGTGCAGTCCGCCGGTCTGCCAAAAACAGGATACCCGTTCTTCTGTTCGGTGTTAATATCAATCCCCGCTACCAGTTCCAGTTCCGGGTCCGCCTGGACCATGCCCGTAACAACCTGTCCCATTACGCCGTTGCAGCCATGTAAAATCACACGTATCATACTCTTCTCCTCGTTTCCTTTATCGAAAGAAGGCTGTCTCCACGACAGCCCTCATCCATTGTATGTGTTACAGCAGTCCCGCGTCCTTCAGGGCCTTCTCCAGCCTCTGCAGGTTGGCCGGCTCCATCTCCGAAAGCGGCCGGCGCAGCCCGCCGACTTCCATGCCCATCAGATTCATGGCCGTCTTGACCGGAATGGGATTGACCTCGCAGAACAGGGCCCCGATCAGCGGGATGGTATCCAGCTGGATGGCCACGGCCTTATCCCGGTCACCGTGCAGATATTCTGCTACCATGTCATGGGTCTCTTTCGGCATCACGTTGGAAAGCACGGAGATCACGCCCTTGCCGCCCAGGGAAAGAATCGGGATCACTTCGTCGTCATTGCCGGAATAGATATCCAGTGCCACACCCTCTGTTTTGATCAGATGTGCCAGTTTCGCGGTCTGGGAGATATTTCCCACAGCATCCTTGATACCCACCACGTTGGCATTGCGTTTTGCGATCTCCACCGCCGTCTCCGGCATAATGTTCGTGCCGGTGCGGCTGGGGACATTGTACATTATAATAGGTAAGGACACACTCTGCGCCACCAGGCTGTAGTGTTCCACCAGACCCTTCTGCGTCGCCTTGTTATAATAAGGGGTGACGATCAGCAGCGCATCCGCACCGTCCTTTTCCGCGTCCTGCGAAAGTTCGATGGCCGTTTCCGTGCTGTTGGAGCCGGTGCCGGCAATGACCGGAACGCGTCCGGCCACATGCTCTACCGTAAAGCGGATACATTCCTTGTGCTCCTCCATGGAAAGTGTGGAACTTTCCCCGGTAGTGCCGCAGATAATAATAGCATCTGTTCCTGCAGCGATCTGCTGATCAAGCAGCTGGGACAGCTTCTCATAATTGACCGTACCATCCGGTCGGAAAGGGGTGACAATGGCAACGCCTGCGCCCTCAAAAATACTCATATTCGGTTCCTCCTGTCTATGGAACATATCTGATCCTGCCCACTAAGAGTGTACACCGGATCCTTATTAGAGAGATGATAACATTCTTTGTGTGCCTTGTCAACCGTGCGATTTTTCTTTACTATTCAAGAGCGTTGTATTATAATACGAATATCTATGGCCAAAAGCCGCAGGAGTGAATCGATGATGAAACAGCCTTTTTCCGATAATAAATCCAGAGTCACGATGGAGGATCGTCTTCCTCTGATTCTGTGCTTTCTGCTTCCGATGGTAGTCATGCTGGGCGTCTTTGCAGGCAAGGAAATCTATCCCTTTGGGGACAACAGCTTCCTGCGGACCGACATGTACCATCAGTATGCGCCTTTCTTTGCCAACTTTGCCCGCATTCTGAAGGAAGGCGGAAGCCTGACCTACTCCACAGAGATCGGTCTGGGCAGCAACTATGTGGCACTCTATGCCTACTACCTGTCCAGCCCCTTTAACTGGCTTCTGATCCTGATACCGGCAGGCGCCGTGGTCGAATTCATGACCTACCTGATCGTAGTCAAGATCGGACTGTGCGGGCTGACCATGGGACTGTATCTGCGCCGGAAATTCCGTCACAACGGCATGGAACTTCCCATCATCTCCATCTTCTACGCGTTAAGCGGCTATATGGCTGCCTACAGCTGGAATATTATGTGGCTGGACTGCCTGTGGCTGGCGCCGCTGATCCTGCTTGGAATCGAGCAGCTGGTGCGCCGCAACCAGCCCTTCCTGTACTGCATCACCCTGGGGCTTGCCATTATCAGCAACTATTATATTTCTATCATGCTGTGCATCTTCTGCGTGCTCTACTTTGTGTGCGAGATGATCCTGCTGCAGCAGCGTCCCCTGCGGGATTACATCACCAAACTGATCGTCTTTTCGCTGTTTTCGCTGCTGGCCGGAGGGCTTTCGGCCTTTCTGCTGCTGCCGGCTTACCGATGCCTGATGACGACAGCCTCTGCAGACAGCACCTTCCCCACCTCCCTGACCTCTTATTTTTCCGTACTGGAAATGCTGGCGAGGCATATGATCAATGTAGAATGCGAGACCGGACTGGATCACTGGCCCAATTTGTATTCCGGCGTGGGATGCATGCTGCTCCTGCCCATGTATCTGCTGAATCCGCGCATCAAATCCCGCGGAAAGATCGTAAAGATCTCTCTGCTGGGCGTGATGTTGGCCAGCTTTGCCCTGAATATTCCCAACTATATCTGGCACGGCATGCATTATCCGAATTCCCTGCCCTGCCGCCAGTCGTTCCTGTACACGATTCTTCTGCTTACAATGTGCTATGAGGCACTGATCAAGATGCGGGATCTTACCAAGCATCAGGTCCTGGCGTGCTTCTGGGGCGATGCAGCCTTTATCCTGATCTGTCAGGCTATACTGAAGCTGGACGATTTCGAATATCATGTATACTATCTTTCCCTGATCTTCCTGGCGCTCTATGTGCTGCTGATCTATCTGGTAAAAGAGGAGACCATCCGCCACCTGACCGCGCTCATCCTGGCACTGGCTCTGGTCGTCGTCGAGGGCGGCATCAACACTGCCGTCACCTCCGTCACCACCACCAGCCGTTCTGAATACTGGAACAATACGGACAATTATCAGTATCTGCTTCAGCAGGCGCAGGATCAGGATACCAGCGGCTTCTTCCGCGTGGAAAAGCCCTCGAGGAAGACGAAAAACGACGGCGCATGGACGGACTATTCCTCCGCTTCGCTCTTCTCTTCTACGACACAGGCCTCCATCAGTGATTTCTATAAGGCTTACGGCATGGAGGGAAACACCAACGCCTACAGCTTTACCGGGGCTACCCCGTTGATGTCCTCGCTGCTGTCGGTGCGCTATCTGATCACCACGGCAACGCTGCCCGACAGCCCGCTGTATTCTTACGCAGGCTGGCAAGGCCCTACCTCCCTCTACTGCAATAATTATACCATGCCTCTGGGCTTCATGGTCCCGTCCTCTGCTGCCTTTGAGCTCACACCGGACGAAGGGGACAGCCCCGCGCGCATGCAGAATGCGCTGGTAGAGGCCACTGCAGGTACGGGCCGTGTCCTGATTCCGATTGAGGAATGCTATGATGAGGACGAATTCTTCTTTGAGGTCACAGAGGCGGGACATATTTTTGTCTTTATAGAAGGCTCTTCTCCGGGCGAGATCCGCGCCTATGTAAATGAGGTCAGCAAGACCTTCAGCAACGTTGACCGCGGCTATTTCCTGGATCTGGGCTACTGTACGCCGGGCACGGAAATTTCCGTCACCTCCAACGAGGAGGAGGTCACCACGCTGGATGCCACCGCCTACCGTTTTGACGACAAGGCCTTCCTGGACTGGTACGCCGTAATGATGGACCAGCCGCTGGAGGTCAACGCCTTTACGGATTCACTGGATCTTACGGAAGTCAATGCTTCCATTTATGTGAAGGAAGACGGCACACTGTTCACCTCTATCCCCTACGATGAAGGGTGGACGGTGCTGGTGGATGATGCAGAGACAGAGACTATGGCTTTTGCGGACGCCTTCCTGTCCGTGCCGTTGACGGCCGGTGAGCATGTAATCACCATGACTTATCATGTTCCGGGCTTCCAGTCCGGCATCCTGCTGTCCCTGGCCTGTCTGATCATACTGGCTACACTGTTCATTGCCGTATGGCTGCACCGGAATCAGCTGCGCTCCGCGCGCCCGGCCTTTATTAGCAGCCGCACCCGGCGGAACAGCAATGAAATCCACCATCCCGGCAAAGTTTTCCATGCGGAAAAACCTTCCCGGGATACACATTCCGGAATGACCCTGCCACCGACGATTTCCGATACGGAAGAGGAGGAAGATCCCTTCGAAACTGTGACGCCGGAGCCACAGCGGGATGCTGCACCGGACAGTTCTCCGGACGCACAGATGACCGACGATGAGCTGGCAGAGATCCTGCTGGAGGACGATGCCTTCCTGGAGCCTCCGGAAGTGATGGAATACACGGCGGACGATGACGCGCCGGAAAACGAAGACTAACGATCAGGAGGAAATGATCATGAAATTATGGGGCGGACGCTTCACCAAACAGACCGACGCACTGGCCTTTGCCTTTAACGAATCCCTCTCCTTTGACCAGCGGCTCTACCGGCAGGACATCGCAGGCAGCATGGCGCATGTTCGCATGCTGGCAAAGCAGGGAATCCTGACCGAAGACGAGCGGGATCAAATTCTGGCGGGCCTTACCGGGATCAGGGACGACCTGGCTGCCGGAACGCTGACCTTTGACCCTCAGTATGAAGATATCCACAGTTGTGTGGAAGCCAACCTGATCGAGCGCATCGGCGATGTAGGGAAGAAACTGCATACCGGCCGCAGCCGCAACGACCAGGTCGCACTGGATATGAAGCTGTATATCCGGGCCGAAATCGAAGACATCTCCACCCGGCTGACAGAGCTGCGGGAGGTACTCGCGGATCTGATGGAGGAACACCGGGAGACCTACATGCCCGGCTTTACGCATTTGCAGAAGGCCCAGCCCACCACGCTGGCCCATCATCTGGGTGCCTATTATGAAATGTTCGGCCGCGACCTCTCCCGTCTGGCGGATACTGCCAGGCGTCTGAATGAGTGCCCCCTGGGCGCCGGCGCGCTGGCAGGTACCACCTATCCTCTGGACCGGGATTACACGGCGCAGCTGCTGGGCTTTGATGCTGCCACCGCCAACAGCATGGATTCCGTGTCCGATCGTGACTACCTGCTGGAGTTCCTTTCCGATCTTTCCATTATTATGATGCACCTCTCCCGTTTTTCGGAGGAGATCATCCTGTGGAATTCCAATGAATATCAGTTCATCGAGCTGGATGACGCCTATTCCACCGGCAGCAGTATCATGCCGCAGAAGAAGAATCCTGACATCGCCGAGCTGGTGCGCGGCAAGACCGGCCGCGTGTATGGCCATCTGATGCAGCTGCTGGTCACCATGAAGGGCCTGCCGCTGGCCTACAATAAGGACATGCAGGAGGATAAGGAAGGTGCATTTGATGCCATCGACACCGTAAAGCCCAGCCTGACCCTGTTCACCGGAATGCTGGCCACCTGCCGCTTCCGCAAGGATGTGATGGCCAAGAGCGCCATGAACGGATTTACCAACGCCACCGACGCGGCGGACTACCTGGTAAACCGCGGCGTCCCCTTCCGGGATGCCCACGGCATCATCGGACAGCTGGTACTCACCTGCATCGAACGCGGCTGCTCTCTGGAAGAACTGCCGTTGGCGGAGTACAAGGCCATCTGCCCCGTCTTTGAAGAGGATATCTACGAGGCCATCTCCCTGGAAACCTGCGTGAAAAAGAGAATGACCAAGGGCGCGCCAGGGGCCATGATGCAGGCAGGCAATTAACAATACCCCTCTGCTGCTCTGCAGCAAACCATCCATAATCATTCCGTTACTACGACCCGGTATTCCGGGTCGTTTTTTGCTGATGCGGCGATATCCTTGTTGTATGATAAGATAACGAATTGAGTCTCTCCAAAAATTAAACTATAATTATTATAACAGTAGCAATTACAAGGAGGAAGCTATGAGCAAGACAATTACATTGGGAGTAGACAACCATAAGACTGAACTGGAATTCTGGCCGGTGGCGGAAGGAATCTATGCCCTGCAGTGGCCCGGCTTTCTTCCAGGGCCCGGTCGTCTGCCGGGGTGGGGTTATGTGATCTCTTTTGTCGTAACCGGAAAGGACAAGGCACTGCTGATCGACACCGGCTTCGGCAACGTGGATGTAAAGGCTTTTATCGAAGAGCACATTACCCGGCTGCCACTGATGGTAATTAACTCTCACATTCATCCGGATCATTCCGGCGGCAACGGACAGTTTGATGTCGTATATGTGGAGGAGCATGAAACAGACAGCGAGGAAGGGGTCTATTTCTATAAGATTCCGGGAATGCGTGCCGCCTGCGATGCGGTAGTAAACGGTGGCGAATACCGCTTTGCCTTCCTGAAAGACGGAGATGTAATCGACCTGGGAGACCGCAAACTGGATGTAATCTGGATCCCCGGCCATACGCCCGGCGCCATCGCTCTCTTCGACCGCACAACGGGCGTCCTTCTGTCGGGCGACGCGATCTTAAAACGCGTTTTCTACGGCAGCGGCATTCCCTTCAGTCAGTATCGTGCGGCTTTGGTGAAAACAAAGAAATTCCCCATCCGGACCATCTGGAGCGCCCATTGGCCGGAACCGCTGCCTACGGATTTCATTGATAAAATGATCTACCTGATCGACACCTTTGATCCGGAGAAGACAGAACCCGCCGGCTGGGACGAACCCGGCATGGAAAACGTAGACCTGCGCATGTTCTGCTACGGGAAAGACTTTGATGATCCGGAATTCGTGGCTGTCAGCTACAATACGGATCAGTTGGAGAAGATCATGCAGTGATGGGGCGG
>CAMNFR010000002.1 GCA_946537305.1 uncultured Lachnospiraceae bacterium
CGACCTTGTTATACCATTTCAGATATCTTTTTTCTTCCATATCTAAATTCTCCTCATATAGTAATATTTTGGAATTATTTTCCTGTGTACTCGGGGATCAGCTCGATGCTCCAGGTAAATTCCTCCTCCGTGAAGCAGTATTTGCCCTGTGGACGCGGCCCGCAGCTGTTAGAGCCGATGCCGGTCTGCCGGTAATCCAGGCAGAGCACGGTGCTGCCGCAGGTCGTCAGTTCATAATTGTGTTTCTTCCGCGTCAGCTCCTCCTGAGTGTAGGGGGAGGCATTGAAGGAGAAGGTCTGCCCGGGACCGGCGGCGGTCAGTCGCTTATCTTCTCCGGTCAGGATGACATAGTCGCAGTCGCAGTGGCTTCCGTTTTCCTGCGGGCGGATATAGTCCACGTGCAGGTCCTTTACGGTGGTGTCATACCAGCCGTGGGAGGCGGCCCGGCACTTATCGGGGTAACTCTCCGTAGGCCCCAGTCCGTAGTAGGTGACATGCTGCATGTCTTCGGGCAGGAAGAGCCGCAGGCCAAAGCGGGGGAGCTCCGGAAATTCCGGATCCTTCTTTGCCTCCAGCCGGAGGAGCATCCGTCCGTTCAGATCAATATCCGTGACGGCGCTGATCCTAAGCACGGGCTGTACAGAAGGGGCAGCCAGGATCAGGCGGCGGCAGAGCCGGACGCCGTGTTCCGTAAAGTGCCAGGTAAAGTTCCGGGCCGTGGTGGAGACGCGGTCGTAGAGGGCTGCTTCCCACACCTTGCGGATGTACATGTCATTGTCCGTCGGCGCCCGCCAGATGTTCAGCTCCGCCGGTCGGTCCAGGAATTCAAGACCGCCTGCCAGAATGCTCTCCGGCAGACCGGTGGATTTGCAGAACCGGCAGGAAAAATGTGCCCCGCGGACCAGAATGCTTTTTTGGGTCTCTTCCACCTGGATGTCAGGCATCAGATGCAGCGGCGGTACCCGGCGTTTCTTATGCTGTGCCTTGCGGCAGGCAGGGTACTGGTTGAAGGGAATCGTGTTCTTAATGGGGATCTCGTCAAAGCCCAGCGGGTGTCCCGCCGGCTGGAAGGCATCTGCGTGCCGGAGCGAGTACAGGATCTTCAGGAAGACCCGGCCCTTTTCGGGAATCCGGGCGGCCTCAGGAGGAAGGATGATTACGCCCTCCGCCCGGGGCGGGATCTCCGGCAGCAGCAGCGGATCGATCTCCCCGGTGAAGAGGATCATACCGTCACTGGAAAGCTCCCAACGGAGCCGGACAGCATCGTTCAGCACGGTGAAATTCATCTCGTTCCGCAGGGTCAGGGCGCGGTGCTCCGGTTCATAGCGGATGGCCCGGACCGGCCGGTGGACATTTTTAAATTCCGCCAGGGCCGGGTGCGGAGCGCGGTCCGGCGCTACCAGACCGTCCACGCAGAAGTTCCCGTCGTGGGGGAATTCTCCGTGGTCGCCGCCATAGAGATAACGGTCACGCCCGTTGGCAGCCTTTCCGTCGTATACCGCATGATCGCACCATTCCCACACAAAGCCGCCGCAGATGCAGTCATACTTTTCGATCAGGGTGTGATAATCCTCAAAATCCCCGGGGCCGTTTCCCATGGAGTGACAGTATTCGCACATCAAAAACGGCTTGTCCGGATTAGAATCCACATAGGCCTGCACCTGCTCCAGCGGCGGATACATGCGGCTGTACAGGTCGATGTTTGAATAATCGTACCGGCGGGCCTGTCCCCGATAGTACGCGCTCTCGTAGTGGGTCAGACGGCTGGGATCGGTCTTCTTTGTCCATGCCAGTGCCTCCTCAAAGGTACAGCCGTAGCCGCCCTCGTTCCCCATGGACCAGACGATCACGCAGGGGCGGTTCTTGTCCCGTTCTACCATTTTCCGGGTGCGGTCCAGGGTCGCCTCGGTAAAAGCGGGATTGTCCGTGATCAGTTCATTCCAGCGGGCGGCCCGCTCCTCATCGGTGTCATTCTTATACTGGAGCATCCAGGGACCATGACTTTCGTTGTCCGCCTCGTCGATCACAAAGAAGCCGTAGCGGTCGCACATCTGATAGAACATCGGCGCGTTCGGATAGTGGCTGGTCCGGATGGCGTTAAAATTATTCTGCTTCATGAGCATCAGATCCCGCTTCATGTGCGGCACGTCCGTCACCGGTCCCGTGACGGGGTCGGAATCATGCCGGTTCACCCCGCGGAACTTGACCGGCCGGTCGTTGATGAGGACCCGGTTCCTGTCGATCCGGATCTCCCGCAGTCCCACTCGCTCTGTGATGACCTCTTTGGCGGTAGCCAGGATCAACGTGTACAGATAAGGCGCCTCGCTGTTCCAGAGGATCGCGTCCGGGATGCGGCATTCGCCGCAGCAGTCAAAGGTAAAATCCTTTAAGACCGTATCCGAGGCATCCCGCAGCTGTGCGTGGACGGGCACAGGCTCGTCCAGAAATTTTGTTTCGATCCGCAGGATGGCATCACTGCCCTGAAGATCTGTCCGGATGGCATAGTCCCAGAGAAAATGCTGCGGCCGCTTCATAAGGTAGACATCCCGGAAAATGCCGCTGGTGCGGAATTTGTCCTGATCCTCCAGATAGCTGCCGTCGCACCATTTCAGGACCAGCACGGCCAGGGTGTTCTTTCCCTCCCGCAGCTGACCTGTCACTTCAAACTCACTCAGTGCATGGGAGACCTGGCTGTAGCCGATATAATTACCGTTCAGCCACAGGTAAAAACAGGAATCTACGCCCTCAAATTCCAGAAAAGCCCGGGGAGCCTCCGGAGTGGTGTTGTATTCAAAATGATAAATGTACGTTCCGCAGGGATTATCCCGGGGAACATAGGGTGGATCTACCGGGAAGGGGTAGCGGATATTGGTATACTGCGTTGTGTCATAGCCCAGTGCCTGCCAGACGCCCGGGACCGGGATGGTATCCCAGTCGCTGGCGTCGTAGTCCGCCCGGAAGAATTCCTCCTCCAGGTCATAAACACTGTCGTAATATCTAAATTTCCAGGTGCCGTTCAGAAACTGCAGGCGGTCGGACTGTTCCCGGTGCTCTTCCGGGTCATCCATCCGCGCGGATGCCGGTACGTAATAGGCGCGATCCGGCATTACATTTTCGTGCAGCACCTGCAGATCTTCATGGTAATTCGGTATCTGCATGGCTTTCCCTCCTGAAATTCTACAAAAGTATGCACAAAATGCGTCAATCAGATTGCAGCACAAAATAAGAAATAACAAAGGAAGTATCGGCCGTATTCCTTGGTTCTGAGACCATTTTACCCGAATCCGACGAAATAAACCATAAACGGAAATAGACAAAACATGCACAAAATGATACTATATAAGAGAGTAGCCGTTTTCGACAGAAAACGAGCGGAATTCGAATGTTTTAAGATTGCGAGAGCACGAAGTGCGGAGCAATCTGTATCATGATATATAAAAGTACAAGGGATACTAATAAGAGGAGATGACAGTATGTTCGTTGACAGTGCTTATTGGCAGAACAGCCGTCGGGATTTTAAGGACCGGAAGCATCCGCTGTTCGTGACCAGCTGCGGAAACTACCGCCTGATCCACCGGGCCAAACTTCCCACCCACCGGCCGCGGGGGCGGTTGGATTTTCAGCTGCTCTACATTGCCGCGGGAAAGGCGCATTTTTACTTTCAGGGAAAAGAGCAGATCGTGACCGCCGGGAATATGGTGCTGTACCGCCCCAAAGAAGAGCAGCGCTACTACTATTATGGGGTGGATCACACGGAAGTTTTCTGGGTACACTTTACGGGGCGGGATGTGACCAATATTCTGCGCCGCTATGGACTGGGGAAGGAGCATGTCATTCATACGGGGATCAATCCGGAGTATCGGCGGCTTTTCCAGGTGATGATCCGGGAACTGAGGGAGTGCAGAACCGATTATGAGGAGGCGCTGGTCCTGAGCTTTCGCATGCTCCTGATTCATCTGCACCGGCTGGAGCCGGGGAAACGAGGTGTCCGGAGCGCGCATCTGGCGGAGGGGATGGAACAGGCGGTGCAGTTCTTCAGCCGGAACTACGCCAGCCTGATCGGCATTGAGGAGTACGCCTTGGAGCAGGGGATGAGCGTCAGCTGGTTCATCCGGAGTTTCCGGGAATACACCGGATACACGCCGGCCCAGTATCTGCTGTCCCTGCGGATCTCCGCGGCGCAGACACTGTTGGAGCAGTCCGACATGAATATTGGGGAGATCGCGGCACAGGTGGGATATGACAATCCGTTCTATTTCAGCCGTATTTTCCGGAAGCAGTGCGGGATATCTCCTCGGGAATTCCGGCAGCAGCTGCAGGCGACCGGCGAGGGCGAAAATGTGGAAGAACTGCAAGGCTATGTGTAAATGATAATGAACAGATGGTGAATTTATAAAAGTAGCCGGGATTGTCGTATGCGGAATAGGATGGTATACTATGGCTGCAGAGATGATTCCTGCTTCTATAGTAGGTGGGGGAAACAGAAGCTTTCTCGGGAGGAAATAGATGTTGAAACGAAGAGAGGGAATCGCGGTGATGCTGGCGATGTCGCTTGCACTTGCCGGATGCGCGGGAGCGGGCGGCCAGGCAGGGACGCAAGTGGAGACTCAGACGGAAGCGCAGACGGAAGCAAATACAGAGGTACAGACGGAAGCACCGTTCTGTTCTGTGAGGAATGAGGAGAAGGCGGCAGAGCATATGGAACATCTGCAGGAAATCGACCGGCAGCTGCAGGAAATCCTGGATAATATTGAAGTGCAGGAACCGGGGCAGCCGGAGAATGCAGGCGTCGAATGGCCGCTGGATCGGGAGAAGACGTCTGAATTGATGGACCTCATGCATGAAATGGCGGAAGATATTAACTGGGCGAGATATCTGAAAGAACCTGAGACAGTCCCGATGGAAGGCGCTGTCATGATCGACGGAGAGATCAGGCGTGTCTCCGCGAGTAGATATGAAGGGATGTCTGCCGGGGCCTATCTCAGCGCGGACCGGCGCGCCGTGGTGTTCTGGGGGAGCGGCGGCGATTCCTATTTTCAGTGGTATGTCCTGGACGGGATCCTGTTCGGATCGCTTCGCGGGGACAGCGGCGGCAATATCTATTTCAACGGATGCCTGCCGGAATGGGCGGAGGATCCCTCCGGCGGTCCGGAGCGGCATGACGTACCCGAAATAAATAAAAAATTATGGAAAGAGATACCGTATGAGAGCGCTGTGGAGGATCTGCAGGGACAGTGGACGGAGATGAAGAAGCAGCTGGAGGAATTTGAGACGCAGAAATCGACTCAGAAATAATAAGACATCTGGCTGAAAAAAGTGCTTGACAAATTTCATATCCGGCTTTTGACAGCGGCGGCGGTCGGTCCCGTTATAAACGGGCAGCAAGGAGGGCATGAGATGGATAGGAACAGAGAAATTCAGGAAGCTATTCAGGCGGGCGAATACGCGCTGTCGTGCCTGAGAGACGCAAGATCGGAACTGAACAGTGCGGGGAACTGGGGCCTGCTGGATCTTTTCGGCGGCGGGATGATCTCCGGCATGATGAAGCACGCCCGCATTGACGATGCCAAACGCTCTATGAGGCGGGCACAGCAGGCGCTGAATTCGTTCCGGAAAGAGCTGCAGGATGTGGACAATATGTCCTTCGGCGGAGATATCGATGGCTTTATGACCTTTGCGGACTTTTTCTTCGACGGTTTTCTGGTGGATATGCTGGTGCAGTCGAAGATCGCCCGGGCAAAGGAACAGGTAGACGACGCGATCCGCCGGGTGGAGGATATGGTATATACACTGAGACGGTATCAGTGATCAGGGAGGTGTTTTTATGCTTACAACATTATTCCTTATCGGGATGTTCATGCTGCTGATCGGGGTGATTCGGACCGGCATCCGGCTGGCATGGGGATTCACAAAATTCTTCTTCGGCCTGGGCCTGTTCTGGTTCTGTCCGCTGCTGTTCGTACTGGCGGTGCTGATGGGCGCCTTCCAGGGCTACTGGCTTTGGATCGTTCTGGCGGCTTTCCTGTTCGGCGGTGGGTTCCTGCGAAGATGAAATACGTCGTCTACAAACGAATAATAAGAACAAATATATGAAATATTGACAAAAACAGTCATGTAGAATTATACTATTGAAAGATCATAATTCTACATGGCTGTTTGATGCTTCTGTCGTTAAGCAGCCGGGAAAGGAGAGTTCATGAAATATCAGAAATTGTTCACACCGGTCAAGGTGGGCAGCATTACGCTGAAGAACCGCTTCGCCATGGCGCCGATGGGGCCGCTGGGATTAGGCGATTCGGAGGGCGGCTGGAACCAGCGCGGCATCGATTATTACACCGAGCGCGCCAAGGGCGGTACAGGCCTCATTATCACGGGCGTAACCTTTGCCGATCAGAAGGTGGAGCTGCAGAATCAGTCCATCATTCCGATTTCTACCTATAATCCGGTGCACTTTATCCGGACCAGCAAGGAGATGACGGAACGCATTCATGCGTACGGCGCGAAGATCTTTCTGCAGATTTCCGGCGGCTTCGGACGGGTGACCATTCCCACGAACCTTGGCGAATTCCCGCCTATCGCTCCCTCGGAGATCCCGCACCGCTGGTTAGACAAGATGTGCCGCTCCATCACGAAAGAAGAGATCCGTTCCATCGTCCATGACATCGGCGAGGGCGCCTACAATGCAAAGCGCGGCGGATTTGACGGCATTCAGATTCACGCGGTGCACGAGGGATATCTGATCGACCAGTTCGCCATCTCCATGTTCAATCTCCGCACCGACGAATATGGCGGCTCCCTGGAGAATCGGCTTCGTTTCGCGAAGGAGATCGTAGAAGAGATCAAATCCCGCTGCGGACAGGATTTCCCTGTCACCCTGCGTTTCTCCGTGAAGTCCATGATCAAGGACTGGAGAGAGGGTGCGCTTCCCGGCGAGGAGTTCGAGGAGAAGGGCCGCGACGTGGAGGAAGGCCTGGAAGCCGCGAAGCTCCTGGCGTCCTACGGCTATGACGCCCTGGACACCGACGTGGGAACCTACGACAGCTGGTGGTGGAATCATCCGCCGATGTATCAGGAAAAGGGCCTTTACCGGAATTACTGCAAGATGGTAAAAGAAGTGGTGGATGTGCCCGTGTTCTGTGCCGGCCGCATGGATGATCCGGACATGGCGCTGGATGCAATTGAAAACGGCGTCTGCGACGTGATCGATATGGGACGCCCGCTGCTGGCAGATCCCGACTATGTAAACAAGCTTCGTTCCGGTCGGGTGGGCGAGATCCGTCCTTGTATCTCATGTCATGAGGGCTGCATGGGCCGTATTGCTGAGTACTCCCTGATCAACTGTGCGGTCAACCCGAGAGCGGCCCGGGAGAGATTTACCAATTATGAACCGGTATACCGGAAGAAGAAGGTGCTGATCGTGGGCGGCGGCGTAGCCGGCTGCGAGGCGGCGAGAACCCTGGCGATCCGCGGCCACGAGCCGGAGGTGTATGAGAAGGGAAGCCGTCTGGGCGGCAACCTGATCCCCGGCGGCGCGCCGAAGTTCAAGGAGGACGACATCGCCCTGGCGGATTGGTACGCCAGAGAGCTGGAGCGTCTGGAGGTGCCGGTGCACCTGAATACGGAACTGACCAAAGATGACATCCTGACCGGCGGCTTCGACACCGTGATCATCGCCACCGGCTCCACGCCGAAGCGCTTCCCGCTGGGAGATGACGACAAGGTCTACGCGGCGGAGCAGGTGCTGCTGAAGGAAAAGGATCCCGGCGATTCCGTAGTCGTCGTGGGCGGCGGCCTGGTTGGCTGCGAGACCGCGCTGTGGCTGGCACAGGAAGGAAAGAAGGTCACCATCGTGGAGGCCCTGGACAAGATCATGGCGGTGAACGGACCTCTCTGCCATGCCAACAAGGACATGCTGGAGCGCCTGCTTCCCTTCAACGGCGTGGACATCATCTGCAGCGCCCGTGTGACCGGCTATCACGATGGCAAACTTTTCTACACCCTGGCGGACGGCGACCACGAGATCCCCTGCGACTCCGTGATTCTTTCCGTGGGCTATAGAGAGTGCGACTCCCTGTATCACCAGGTGGAGTTCGACGTGCCGGAAATCTATCTGCTGGGCGACGCCAAGAAGGTGGCCAACATCATGTACGCCATCTGGGACAGCTTTGAGGTAGCAAACCACATCTGATATATTCTAAAACATCACGAATAAAGAAATGCGCCGGGCGGGAATAGTCAGTCTTGACATTCCTCGCCCGGCGATATTATACTCTGTAAGACATGGCCCTTCTCCGTTGCGGGAGGAGGGCCGGAAATTTTCTGAGGATGCGCAGGAATTCGCAAAGGTAATTGTCAGCAAAAACTGACCCGAATCCCGCGCCAAGACTCGCGAGCGTGTCTTGAACCGGAATAGAGGAGCGATCCAAATGGAACGACATCAGATACATTTACGTCATGCACATCCGCACACAGGCAGCACGGCAAAGGATATGACCTCCGGGCCAATTCTGCCTCAGCTGGTGCTTTTTGCCGTACCGCTGCTGCTGGGGAACCTGTTCCAGCTGTTCTACAGCATGGTGGACACGGTGGTGGTTGGAAAATTTGTGAGCACGGAGGCGCTGGCGGCGGTGGGTTCCACCACGATGATCGTTAACACCATCGTTTTCTTCTTCAACGGACTTTCCATCGGCGCTACGGTGGTCATAGGACAGAACTTCGGCGCAAAAAACGAAAAAGGCCTTCACATCGCGGTGGAGACCACCATGATGATGACCTTCCTGGTAAGCATTATCTTTACCATCATCGGCGTGATCTACGTGCGGCCGATGCTGGCCTTTATGTCCACCCCGGAAAATGTAATACCGGATGCCACGGTCTATCTGCGGATCTATTTCGCGGGGATTTCCGGACTGATGATCTACAACATGGGCAGCGGTATCCTGCGCGCCGTGGGAGATTCCAAGAGACCGCTCTATTTCCTGATTCTGACCAGCGTACTGAATATTATTCTGGACCTGGTATTTGTGATTGTCTTTCACGGGGGCATCGCGGGCGTGGCATACGCCACCATCCTGTCCCAGTTCATTTCGGCCATTATGGTGCTGGTGCTTCTTTCGGGAACAAATGATATCTATAAACTGACCTGGCACGATCTGCGGCTGGACATGCCTACCTTCCGTCAGATCCTAGGCATCGGCCTGCCCACGGCCATTCAGTCCACCATCACCGGCTTTTCCAACGTCTTTGTGCAATCTTATATAAATGTGTTCGGTTCCGCCTGCATGGCCGGCTGGAGCTGCTACAACAAGCTGGATCAGTTCATCTATCTGCCCATGCAGAGCCTGGCCAGCTCCGCCACCACCTTTGTCAGCCAGAATATCGGGGCTAAGCAGGAGGAGAGAGCCAGTCAGGGAACCACCCGAGCCATCCTGGTATCCATGGGGATCACGGCTGCTATCGGCGGAATTTTGGTGATCTTTGCCGGCCCCGCCACGCGTATTTTTACCGACGATGAGGCGGTGGTCGAATTCGGATCGCTGTTTATTCGTATGAATACCATGTTCCTGATTATGAACTGCGTGAACCACGTGCTGGCAGGCGCACTGCGCGGCAGAGGAGATTCCCGGGCACCCATGATCTGCATGCTTTCCTGCTTTGTGGCGCTGCGGCAGATCTATCTGTTCACCATGACGCACTTTATCGCAAATACGCCGGTCACGGTGGGACTGGGATATCCGGTAGGCTGGACCAGCTGTTTTATTGCGGAGATAACCTATTTCTGGTGGAGATACCGGCGGAACCGCGGAAAATAAGTAGACTCTTTGGAAATATTTTGTGCAAGAACCGGGGTAGCAATTTTTATTTGCTACCCCGGTTCTTGCACATTCCAGACACGATAGTCTTGTACACATCATATTATGATTGATCTGTGCAAAATCATGAGTGACAGATGAAGTTTGATACCCTTGTTTCGCCTCTGAGGCAAGCAGGAAGATTTAAAAAGGGTATCAAATCTACTTTGTACATCCGGATATTGCACGGATTATGGTTTTTATAAGCTGTAAAAAGCGTTTTGTGCATTATCCGGGGTAGCAAAATGGATCTGCGACCCTGGATTTTTGCACAAATCAATCTCGGGAGAGAGAATCGTCCATGCTGACATCTCATCCACATAAACAAGCCCGGGAATCGTCCGTGCCACTATCTTGTGGGCGTAACGCCAGCCTAAAATGTTCTCTTCAGTGACAGCGAGCCTAAAGCGTTGCCTTCAGTGACCGCGGTTACCGGCACTCCGTAAAGATCTGGTAGATCTCGTCTTGGTCGATGGTGCGGAAGGTGCCGCCGGCGGTATAGCAGGAATCGGCGATCTCCTTCAGATTCACGCTGTCATCGATCCCCAGCTCACTCAGGGTCTGCGGCAGTCCGAGCTCTTTTATAAAGGCTTCCAGCGCATCAATGCCGGCGGCAGCCAGCGCCATATCGTCCGGGTAGTCCTCCGCCTTCTGGCTCCACACATTCACGGCAAACTTTACAAATTTTCCAAGCCCATCCTTCATGATGTGCCGGTAATAGGTCGGATGCAGCACGGCCAGGCCTTCTCCGTGATTGCAGTTCGTAAAAGCGGAGAGCTGGTGCTCCATGTTGTGGCACTCAAAATCCTTGCTCTTTCCCATTTTGATAATACGGTTTTCCGCCATGGAGGCTTCCCACATAATGTTGCTGCGCGCCTGATAGTCCTGCGGGTCCTTCATGGCCGCCCGCAGATCGCGGATCACACCGCGCATCAGTGCCTCAGAGATATCATCGGATACATTGTCCTCGATGGGGAAGCTGAAGTACGTCTCCATAATATGGGACAGAATATCAAAGGTGCCGGCACGAACCTGCCGCAGGGGCATGCTCAGGGTGTAGCAGGGGTCCATGAGCGCAAAATCCGGATTGGCGCGGGGATAGTCCCGGTCAGTCTTTATGTGGCGTTCCGTATTGGTAAGAACAGCGCCGCCGTTGACTTCGCTGCCGGTGGCGGGCATGGTCACGATCACGCCCAGCGGGACAGGCTCAAAATCCATGGTGCCGGCGTTCTCCCAGAAATCTGTCCAGATATCGCCGTCGTAGCGAAGTGCCATGGAAATCGCTTTGGAGCAGTCCATCACACTGCCGCCGCCGACCGCCAGAATCAGATCCGGCGCCGCAGCTTTTGCGACAGCCAGCCCTTCCAGCATCTGTGCAAGGGTCGGGTTGGAGCGGATGCCCCCGAATTCCACAACGGTCTTACCGGCTGCCTTCAGCAGGGCGGTCACTTCATCGTAAACGCCGTTCTTTTTCACCGAGCCGGTGCCGTAGGTCAGGAATACCGTGTTGCCGTAATGCTGCAGCAGCGCGGGGAGATGCTCCCCGACACAGCCCTTTCCGAAATAGACCTTGGTGCGATTTTCAAAGATGAAATTGTTCATGGAGGCCTCCTTGCGTGGAATTCGAAAGTTTTGGCGGATCCGGATGCTGCATAAGAATATGCAGGGATGTTCGTAGTAGCCTTTTGGCCTTGCACCATCATAGTAACTAAAAATATAATGAAGCGCAAGTGAAAGATGGAGGCAGAGAAAATAGAGTTACCATTCACAGCCTTGTCGAAATGACAAGACACAGACCAGTCTGACTACGTCAGCCTGTCGCGCTTTCAGCGCTTATGTCTGTGCCTGTGTCATTGTCGCCAGATGAAAACCTGTTAACAGCCGGTTACAAGCAAGCTTGCACCGTCTGTTCTCAGGTTTTCGCCTGGCTGTGAATAGTAACAAAATAGAGGATACTCGTTGACTTTCCTGACAGAAAAAGCTATAATACGAGTTTGTGCGGCCGGGTTATTCAGACGGTCTGCCAGAGGATTTCGGAGGATATAAAAATGAAGCTTTATAAAGGAATCGCGGTCCTTACCGCGGCTGTGCTGGCGGCCGGAACTGTCTGTGCCTGCGGCAGCAGCAGCACCATCGGAGATTATGCTACAACAGAGGTGGCGAAGTACGGCAGTGAAAGCATCAAGCTGGAGGAGGCCAATTTCTGGCTGCGCTATCAGCAGATGATGAACGAGGCTTACTACGGCTATATGTATACCTATTTTGGGTATGATAACATGTGGACGGTAGATAGCGGAAATGGGCAGACCCTGGCGGATCAGACCCACACGTCCGTGATGCAGCAGCTGCAGCAGATGCGCATCCTGAATGATCATGCAGCGGACTACGGCATCGAGCTGACCGATGATCAGAAGGCGACTATCGCGGAGCATATCAACCTTTTCCTGGAAGATTATCCGAACTTTGGGGAGTACTGCGAGGCCAGCGAAGAGGCTATGTGCGGCTATATGGAGCTGAATGAGAAGGCTGTGCTGGTGGCTCAGGCTGTAAAGGATTCCGCGGATGTGGAGGTCACTTCCGAAGAGGTGGATGCCTATAAGGTGGAATACCTGACCTTCACCGAACCGGCGGAGGAGAGCGAAGCGGCTGAGGAAACAGCGGCTGAAGGCGAGACCGAAGCGGCGGAGACCGAGCCGGCGGATACCAGAAGCGCGCAGGAAAAGGCAGAGGATGCCCTGGAGCATGCACAGGCGGGCGAAGAACTCTCTGCTGTGGCGGAAGAGTTTGAGATGACCGTCAGCAATGCCTCTTATCTGGTGACCGGCGAAGAGTCTGAGGATATCAAATATACGACCTCCGCGGAGATGGCTGCCGGGGATGTTCAGCTAGTACAGGACGGCGAGAGCTGGGTACTGCTGAAGAAGGTCAACGATCTGGACGCCGATGCGACAGAGCAGAACCGCAATACGGCCATCGAGCAGAAAAAGGCAGAGGCCTTTAATGAGCAGTATGCAGAGTGGGCCAAGAGTGCGGCTTCCTTCACCGTGAATGAGAAGATCTGGGAACAGATCACCATTACGGATATGATCTACGAAGCTCCGACCATGGAAGAGACGACTGGTGCAGAGACTGAAGCGACCGCGGAAGAGGCGACCGTGCCGGCTCCCACCGGAGAAGAGACAGCGGCGGCAGAAGAGACGGCTGCTGAAGGAACGGCAGCCGCTGAAACGGCGGCCGCAGAGACTCCGGCGGAGGAGACTTCCGCAGCGGAGTAATAGCGGAAATGAAAGAAAAACGGGATATTTTTGACCGTATCATGGGGCTTCCGGGGCTTCGGCTCCTGGAGCCCTTCTATCATAAATATAAAGAGGTCCTCCTGTATCTCTTTTTTGGGGGACTGACCACCATCGTGAGCATCGGCAGTTTTGCCGCCTTTTACCGGGCCGGTATGAACGCGCTGATCGCCAATGTATTCTCCTGGATCCTGGCGGTGCTGTTTGCTTATATTACCAACAGCATCTGGGTATTCGACGCTCATCCGAAGGGTTTCCGGGAGCATCTTCGGCAGATCGTCACCTTTTTCGGCGGCCGTGTAGCTACGCTTGGCATGGAAGAGGCGGTCCTGGCGGTGGGCATCACCTGGCTGGGCGGCCCGGCCGTACCCGTGAAGGTATTGGCCCAGGTACTGGTGGTGATCGGAAATTACTTTATCAGCAAATGGATCGTATTCAAATAGGCGTGACAAGGGGACGCCTATTTTATAAATTGATCGATGGCTTTGTTCAGGCTCTCCAGTGCTTCTTCGTCGTGTTCCTCCACGGCATCCACAATGCAGTGTGACATGTGTTCCTTCAGAAGTGCCTTTCCGGCACCGTTGATCTCGGACCGGACCGCCGCGATCTGCACCAGTACCTCTGCACAATCCCGGCCGTTTTCCAGCATCCGCTTGATGGATTCCAGGTGGCCGATACTGCGGGAGAGACGGTTGATGATCCTTCGAATATGTTCCGGGTCATGGGTGTGGCCATGGTTATGGGTGTGATCATGGTTATGGGTGTGATCATGGTTATGGGTGTGATCATGGTCATGGGTGTGATCATGGTCATGGATGTGATCATGGTCATGTGTGTGATCATGGTCGTGTGTGTGTTCGTGCTCGTGCGTATGACCATGCTCGTGATCCTGCTCATGCAGGGGCGAATTGTTCTCGTGATTTTCCATGGCATACCCTCCATCGTAGTTATTTTCCGCGGCAGAATCCCTCTGCGTACGCCTGACATCGTAACACAAACCGGGCCGGGAATCAAGAAAGAACTCTTTCGCGACCCCTTCGCGGAAGAGCTCCGCCCGTTGACTTTCCGGGGAGAAAGGGCTATAATGCAAAGCGTTGCGGCGTATGAGCGGCAGGGGAGGGATAAGCTATGAATATGAACTATCATCTGACAGAGGCAGAAGCGAAGGATGGCCTGAACGGGCTGCTGCCGAAAAAGAATAAAAGCGCCATGCAGATTGCCGGGCTCTTCGCCGGTATTACCGGAGGCCTGGTCCTGTATAATCTGGTGGTGGGGCTTTCCTGGCGCCATATCTTCTTTGCCATTGCCTGCGCTATCCTGGCCGGGTGGTTTTTTATGAACCGCAGCATCAGTGTGAGTGCGATCGGCCGGCGTGCCGGAGGAAAAGAATATATGATCACGGTCAGCCCGGACGGCTGGGTGCGCACGGGAAAAGAAGGGGAGAAGATCAGCTTCTCGAAAGATGCTTTCGCGGTGGAGACGCCGCTGACGGTATCCTTCCGGCCGGATGACAAGCATATGTATGTAGTGCCAAAGAGCAGCATGAGCGATTCCAGGTCCGCAGAGCTGATGGATCTGCTGGATCAGGTGCATTGCCCAGTGCAGCGGCAACAGTAAAAACAGAAAAATGAAAGATGCCGGCAGAGATGCCGGCATCTTTCATTTTTGGAATAATATGAAAAACATATGCACTACAAACTTTCTGCAAATATAAAAATATTACGAGAAGGATCGAAACTAGAACGAATTCTAGGAAATACAAGGAAATCGACAAAACGGTGACAGAAAAGATAACATAAGTCAAATATTTATAAAGTCTTTATAGTTTCTTTATAAATGCTTGACAGGAATATGAAAATCGGTTAAAATAAATGACAAATTGATGCACGGAAATTTCTGCCTGTGCAGCAGAAGACCGCGATCGGCTGCTGCATAGACGGAGCAAAATCAAAGAAAAGGAGAAACAATATGGACGCTATTATGGGTTTAGTTGGCGTTGCCAACGGCTGGCTGTGGGGCCTGCCAATGCTGTTTGTAATCGGTCTCGGCGGTATCTTCCTGACCATCTATCTGGGTGGATTCCAGTTCATCCATCAGAAAGACATGTGGGGCCGTATCTTCGACAAAAGTGATTCCTCGGCCGGTATCTCTACCTGGCAGTCCTTCTGTACAACGATGGCTATGCGTGTTGGTACCGGTAACGTGGCCGGCGTGGCCGTAGCTCTGTTCATGGGCGGCCCTGGCGCGATCTTCTGGATGATCGTCATCGGTATCACCAACTCTGCAGTGTGCTTCACTGAGTGTACGTTGGGCGTGCTGTACAAGACCAAGATCGACGGTCAGTACCGCGGCGGCGGCGGCTACTTCGCAGAGAGAGGCCTTGGCTGGGGCGTGTACGGTGCGGTTTATTCCTTCATTTTTGCGGTTGGCGCTGCCTGCTTCATGCCCGCTGCTGCCACCAACACCATCTGCGATGGTTTCCGCAACGCTCTGGGTATCCCGATGTGGGTTTCCGCTCTGGTAATCGCCGGCATCATGGCCGTTGTTGTTATCGGCGGCGTTAAGAGAATCGGTACGGTTGCTTCCTACGTCGTGCCTCCGATGGTTATCGTATATCTGATCGCTACCGTGATCATCATCGTTTTCAACATCACCAAGCTTCCCGCAGTTGTTGTTCTGGTCGTGAAGAACGCTTTCGCTCCCGAGGCTGTTATGGCCGGCGGATTCGGCGTTGCGCTCCGCCAGGGCGTGAAGAGAGGTACCTTCTCCTCCGCTTCCGGTATGGGTGAGTCCTCCCCGACGGCTGCCGCTGCTGAGACCAGCCACCCCGTAAAACAGGGTATGGCAAACGCTGCCGGCGTATGGCTGGATACCGTTATTGTTTGTACTGCATCCGCTCTGATGATGCTGTTCACCGACTGCTACAACACTCAGGCTGGTTATGTGGGTACTGCCTATGGCAGAGCTGCTCAGGCGGCTGAGATGGCCGGTTATGCGGAAGCAGGCTACAGCGGCGTAAACTTTGTGCAGACGGCCTGCTCCACCGTTATGGGCGGCATTGCTCCTCTGTTCATCGCTATCATGCTGGCGCTGTTCTCCTTCACCTGCCTGATCTCTTACTACTACGAGGCAGAATCCTCTGCTATGTACCTGTTCGAGAGATCCTCTGAAGGAACTCGTAAGACTGTTATCTGGATCCTGAGAATCGGTATGCCGATCCTGATCTTCATCTGGGGTAATGTGGCTGCTTCCTTCGCATGGGATCTGTCTGACTTCGCCCTTGGTTCCTGCACATTCATCAACATGATTCCTGTGCTGCTGCTGGCTCCGAAGGCCCGTCTGATGTATCTGGATTATGAAGAGCAGATGAAGGCCGGCAAGGATCCTTGGTTCGATCCTCGGAAATATGACATCAGCGGCGTTGACAAAGAAATGTGGCTGGATATCAACAAGGATTATATCGACGGCAAGAAATAATACAGACGAACCAATTATATCGCCTGAATGAATCAGTGAAAGCCTCCGGCCTGCGGGCCGGAGGCTTGTTTTTGTTTGCGGGACGAGATGATTCGTGCTATACTCAAAAGGTAATGGCCCATTCCTTTATAGGTGGGGAACAGAAACTTTCTCGGAATGATGTGAATAAGGAGAAAATGGACACATGCGGGAAGATACCTTTCATGCTGCACAGGGAAAACGTACCATTCTGGTAGTGGATGACGAGCTCATCAACCGGGAGATCCTGGGGATGATCCTGGAAGAGCATTATCATGTTTTGTATGCGGTGGACGGAGCGGCCGCGCTGGCAGCCATCCGGGAACACCGCCAGCGGCTGTCGCTGGTGCTGCTGGATCTTTTGATGCCGGGCATGAACGGAAAAGAGCTTCTGGAGATCCTGCGGAATGATAAAGCGCTGAAGCAGATCCCGGTCATTGTGATGACCTCAGATCAGACCTCCGAGGTAGAATGCCTGAAGCTTGGCGCCATCGATTTTGTGCCGAAGCCCTATCCCCAGCCGGCTGTCATCGCGGCCCGGGTGGAGCGGACCATTGAGCTTTCGGAAGACCGGCAGATCATCGATTCCACCGAGAGGGATCCGCTGACAGGGCTGTACAACCGGGAATACTTTTACCGTTACGCCCAGCAGTTCGATCAGAGCCATGGGGAGACGGACATGGATGCCCTTCTGCTGGACATTAACCATTTCCACATGCTGAACGAGCGTTACGGAAAGGCCTATGGGGATGAGGTGCTGCGCCGTATTGCGGAAAAGCTGCGGGGGCTGGTGAATGCCTCCGGCGGAATCGCCTGCCGCAGAGAGGCGGATACCTTCCTGGTATACTGTCCTCACGGGTGCGATTATCAGGCCTTCCTGGACACGGCCTCCGCTGGGCTGGCGGGGGATGCCTCCGCTTCGGATAACCGAGTGCGTCTGCGCCTGGGCGTGTATTCCAAGGTAGATAAACACATCGATATAGAACGTCGTTTTGACCGGGCAAAGAGCGCGGCGGATACCGTGCGCAATAATTTTGTGAAGTCGATCGCGGTCTACGATGACGCCCTGCACCAGAAGGAACTGTATGCGGAGCAGCTGCTGGAGGATTTTCAGGCAGCCATCCGGGACCGGCAGTTTGTTGTATATTATCAGCCGAAGTTTGACGTGCGCCCGGAGATCCCGGTGCTGGCCAGCGCGGAGGCGCTGGTGCGGTGGAAGCACCCGGAATTGGGCCTGATCAGCCCCGGTATATTTATTCCGCTCTTCGAAGAAAACGGTCTGATCCAACAGCTGGATATGTATGTCTGGCGGGAAGCGGCGGCGCAGATCCGCAGCTGGCGGGAGCGCTTTGGAATTACGATTCCCGTTTCTGTGAATGTCTCCCGCATCGATATGTACGACCCGGATCTGATCCGGACCTTCCGTGAACTGATGCAGGAATATGACCTGACGCCGCGGGAGTATCTGCTGGAGATCACGGAGTCCGCTTATACGCAGGATTCAGAGCAGATTATCAGCACCGTGAAGGAACTGCGCCGGCTCGGCTTCCGCATTGAGATGGACGATTTCGGCACGGGATATTCCTCGCTGAATATGATCTCCTCCCTTCCCATAGATACGCTGAAGCTGGATATGACCTTTATCCGGAACGCGTTTAATGAGCGGAAGGATATCCGTATGCTGGAACTGATCCTGGACATTGCGGATTATCTGGCGGTGCCGGTAATCGCTGAGGGCGTGGAGACAGAGACGCAGCTGAATGCCCTGCGGGCAATGGGCTGCGACATGGTACAGGGATATTATTTCTCCCGTCCCGTTCCGCCGGAGGAGTATGAGCAGTTCATCCGGGAGCGGAAAAAGCAAAAGGTGGCGAAGACGCAGACGGCGCCTGTGGTAAAAAGATCTGTCGGGCGGATACGGGAAAAGAAGGTGCCTTACGGGCGCATCGCCCATGAGCTTTCCGGCGGATTCGAGACGATCTATTATGTGGAGGCGGATACCGGCCGCTATGTGCAGTTCGGCGCCCATGGCCGGCAGGAGGACCTGCAGATCACCGGCAGCGGTGAGGATTTCTTTGGCGAGATCCGTGAACAGCTGACGGAGGAGATCAGTCCGGAGGATCAGGCGCCTGTTTTCGCGAAGATCATTCGTCTTGCTGACCCGGATGACCGCCATCTGGTGATAGGCATCAGTGATGTGGATGACCAGATCAACCGGGAGCGGGCCTTCGCGGAGGCGCAGGAAATGGCGCTGAAGGATCCGCTGACGGGGGTCAAGAACAAGCGCGCCTACGAACAGGCTGCGGACCGCATCAGCGCACAGATCAAAAACGGCCATCTGAATGGCCTGGGACTGGTCATGTGTGATATTAACAATCTGAAAGTGGTCAACGATACCCAGGGCCATGAGGCAGGCGACGTCTATATACGGGAGTGCTGCCTGATGATCTGCCATGTGTTCACGCACAGTCCGGTGTTCCGGCTGGGCGGCGATGAGTTCGCGGTCATCCTGCAGGGGCAGGATTATGAGAACCGGGACGAACTGCTGGCGCTGCTTCGGGAGCGCGCCGCGCTGCCGGGCGAAGAGGAAGCGGGTAAAGGATGTATGGCGTGCGGGCTGGCGGAGTACCTGCCGCAGAAGGACACATCCCTGTCTGATGTTTTTGCACGGGCAGATCGCGCTATGTATGAAGAGAAAACCAGAATGAAAGCAGGCCGTTAGAAAATGAGCGGAAAAAGAGGGCAGCGCCGGAAAAGTGCGACACTTTCCGGTGCTGTTCTATTATAGGATAAAGTGAATAAAAAACAGAGATAGAGGCATGAATTGTCAGGCAATAAAAGCGTTATAAAGAACATAAAAAATCAAAAATATATAAATAAGGGATTGCAATATATCCTAAAATGTAGTATGATGTCAGTATCAAAACTAGAACGCGTTCTAGTTTACAGGAGGAGGTGACAGCCCCATGGATCCGTTGATTTTTAACATTCAGAAGTTTTCCACCCACGACGGAGACGGGGTGCGTACGACCATCTTTTTTAAAGGATGTCCCCTGCGCTGCCGCTGGTGCCATAACCCGGAGAGCCAGAGCTATCAGAAAGAGATGGTGCTTTACCGGCACAAATGTACCGCCTGCGGAGCCTGCGTGGCCAAATGTCCGCACCACGCCAATGCCCTGGTGGACGGAGAACTGATCTTTGACCGCAGCAAGTGCGTTGCCTGCGGCATCTGCGTGGACTGGTGTGCGACCGAAGCCCGGGAAATTGCCGGGAAAGAGTACACCGTAAAGGAACTTGTAAAGGAAGCCAAAAAGGATCAGATGTTCTACGAGCAGTCCGGCGGCGGCGTCACCCTTTCCGGCGGCGAAGTCATGGCCATGAAGAACATGGACTTTGTGGAGGATCTTTGCCGGCAGCTGCACCGCGAGGGAATCAGCGTTTTCATTGATACCAGCGGCTTTGCGCCGTATGAGAACTTTGAAAGACTGCTGCCCTATGTGGATGTATTCCTGTATGATATCAAGCGGATCGACCGGGAGGATCATCTGGAATACATCGGTGTGGACAACACTATGATCCTGGAGAACCTGATCAAATTGTCGGAAGCCGGCGCAGGGCTTTACATCCGCATCCCCGTGGTGGGAGGCATCAATGCAAAGCCTCAGTGTATGATGAAGATGATCAATTTCCTGAAGCATAATCATATCAATGCCAGACAGATCAATCTTCTTCCGTATCATGATATCGGCAAGAACAAATATGCCGGACTGGATCGGACCTACGACGAACAGGGGGCTATGCTGATCCCCGAAAACGATGAAATGGAAAGCTACAAAGCCATGTTCGAACAGCACGGTTTCCACAACGTGAAGATCGGCGGTTAAACAATGCTTTGTGAACGGGTAGATAATCATACACAAATCATATAGGAGGATAATACTATGAGCTGCTGTTGTGATGTCGATACTTCCTTTAACGTAAACACCCCCGAGGGCCTGTTGAAGGACAATGACAGAGGATGTACCGAAAGAATTAAGAGACTGCGCCGCATCAGCCATTCCACCCAGCCCCATCTGGATCTGGAACGTGCTAAGATCGAGACCGATGTGTACCATAAGTACGAAGGTTCCGTTTCCACTCCCGTGCTCCGCGCCCTGGTCCTGAAGGAGTATTTCTCCAAGAAGACCCTGTATCTGGGCGAAGACGAGCTGCTGGTCGGTGAAAAGGGTAAGGATCCTCAGTGCTCCCCTACTTTCCCGGAGCTGTGCTGCCATACCCTGGAAGACATGCGCGTCATGAACGATCGGAAACTGGTGAACTTCACCGTTACCGAAGACGACATGAAGCTGCAGGAAGAGTATATCATTCCCTACTGGAAAGATCGTGCGGTCCGCGAGCATCTGCTGAAGGCCATGACCCAGGAGTGGAGAGACTGCTATGAGGTCGGTATGTTTACCGAGTTCATGGAGCAGAGAGGCCCCGGACATACCGCCGGCGGCAAGCAGTTCTACAGCAAGGGCTATCTGGATTTCAAGGCGGAAATCGAAGAGGCCATCAAGAACTTGGATTACTTCAACGATCCCGATGCTTATGACAAGGAGCAGGAGCTGCGCGCCATGTCCATCGACTGCGACGCCGTCATCATCCTGGGCCAGAGATATCATGACCTGGCGCTGGAGAAGGCTGCCGAGTGCACCGATCCTGTCCGCAAGGCTGAGCTGGAGCAGATCGCTGCCAACTGCGCCGTGGTTCCCGCCCACAAGCCGGAGACCTACTGGCAGGCTCTGCAGATGTACTGGTTCACCCACCTGGGCGTGACCCTGGAGCTGAATCCCTGGGATGCCTTCACACCCGGACGTCTGGATCAGCACCTGATCCCCTTCTATGAGAAGGACACCGAGGCCGGTATTCTGGACGACACCAGAGCGCTTGAACTGCTGGAGTGCCTGTGGGTGAAGCTGTTCAACTCCCCCGCACCCGTAAAGGTCGGCGTGACCCTGAAAGAGTCCGGCACCTATGTTGACTTTGCAAACATCAACTCCGGCGGCGTAAAGGAAGACGGTTCCGACGGCGTTAACGCTGTTTCCTACCTGATCCTGGACTGCATGGAGGATATGCGTCAGAACCAGCCCAACTCCAACGTACAGATCTCCAAGAAGACCCCGGAGAAGTTCCTCCGCCGTGCCTGCGAGATCGCCCGTCAGGGATGGGGCCAGCCCGCTTTCTATAACACCGATGAGCTGATCCAGGAACTGCTGCTGGCCGGCAAGAGCATGGTAGATGCCCGTAATTCCGGCTGCTCCGGCTGCGTGGAGACCGGTGCATGGGGAACCGAGGCTTACTGGCTGACCGGTTACCTGAATATCCCGAAGTGCCTGCAGCTGGCTCTGTATGATGGCTATGATGTCATGTTCGAAAAGCAGATCGGCCCGCACACCGGCAAGGCAGAAGACTTCAAGTCCTATGACGAGTTGTGGAACGCCTTCAAGACTCAGCTGGAGTACATCATCGATGTGAAGATGCGCGGCAACCTGGTCATCGAGAAGATCTACGCCGAGATGATGCCCGCTCCGTTCCTGTCCATCTGCACCGACGACTGCATCAAGAAGGGCAAGGACTACAACGCAGGCGGCGCCCGCTACAACACCAGCTACATCCAGGGCGTGGGTATCGGAACCATCTCCGACTGCCTGTCTGCCATTAAGTTCAACGTGTTTGATCATCAGAAGTTCACCATGGCTGAGCTGCTGCGCGCCATGGAAGATGACTTCGAAGGTCACAACGCCATCTACAACCTGGTACACAACAAGACTCCGAAGTACGGCAACGATGACGACTATGCTGATGACATCATGAAGACCGTATTCGACGAGTACAAGGATTACATCACCGGCAGACCGAATATCCGCGGCGGCCAGTATCATGTGGACATGCTGCCCACCACCTGCCACGTATACTTCGGCGATGTCATGATCGCATCCCCGAACGGACGTAAGGCCCACAAGCCTCTGTCCGAGGGTATTTCCCCTGAAAAGGGCGCGGACACCAACGGCCCTACCGCCGTGATCAAGTCCTGCTCCAAGATGGATCACTGCGCCACCGGCGGCACCCTGCTGAACCAGAAGTTCACCCCCGCCGCACTGGCCGGAGACGAGGGAATCTCCAACCTGGCAGCCCTCATCCGCTCCTACTTCGCCATGGACGGACATCACATCCAGTTCAACGTAGTAGACGCTGAGACCCTCAGAGAAGCCCAGAGAAAGCCCGACGAGTACAAAGAACTCATCGTCCGCGTAGCCGGCTACTCCGACTACTTCCGGAATCTGGATGAGAAGCTCCAGGGCGAGATCATCGAAAGAACCGAACAAAACTTCGCATAAACACGCAAAGCGCTGCGAAACGCGCATAAAGAAAAGCCCGCCGAGCTTGCTCGAGCGGGCTTTCTTCATGCGCGTTTCATAGGGCGCGCGGTAATGGCGCCGCAGAGGGAAGCCGCGAAGCGGCGTCATATGCCCCGGAGCGAAGCGAAGGGGCAGATGCTCTGCGGCACGCCGCGCGACCGGGGAGCAGCGCGTCCTACCGCTGCGTGATGCCATGGAGCCGCACGTCCTACTCCTGCGTCCTACTCCCCTTTGTGCAAAACATGCTTCCTCATTTTGTTTTACAACCCACTTCAACCAGGCTATGCGCGCTCTCAGCCCGGAAATTTACCAGAATGTGCAACCTGAAGCTTTCTGAATTCGTTTACAACCCAAAATCGGTCGAGAATTTTATCCCCCGGCCTGGTTTTGGGTTGTAAAGCATCCGGGGAACTCTCATTTTGAACATTTCCGACCAAACGGCCACCGGCAGGCGCAGTTCCCCTGAATTTCCGGGTTGTAAATGTCTGGAGAACGACCGAATTCGCCCAGAATGTAAAGAAAATAGAATGTAAAGAAAGTAGGATGTAAAGAAAGTAGGATGTAAAAATATGTCATGATTCCTGGAAATTGTAGAGGAAAAATAAATAGCATTGCGTTTATCATACGTTCATGCTATAGTAAGAACTAGAGCAACCCATTGCATTTCAGAACAAAAGGAATGCTCTGCGAAAGGGTAAGGAGAGCTGACAAAGAAATCTGATAGAGAATATCAGCTGAGAATCCGCAGGGGAGGAAGGATTGTATGGATCTGAAGGTACTTCGTTATTTTACGTGTGTTGCCGTGGAGGGGAATTTCACGAGAGCTGCCGAGAAGCTGATGATGAGCCAGCCGCCGCTTTCCACAGCCATCAAGGACCTGGAGCAGGAGCTGCATGTTACGCTGTTCATCCGCGGGAAGCGGAAGGTGACGCTTACGGAAGCCGGCCGCTTTCTTTTGAACCGCGCCGGGCAGATTCTGGAGCTGGCGGATAAAACGGAGCTGGAAATGGCCACCTTTGATAATCACCTGACCGGGCGGATCAGTCTGGCGATGGTGGATGGTATGGCGCCGCATCTGGCAGCCAAATGGATCAGCGGCTTTCTGGAGGAATATCCCCGGATCAATTTTGAACTTTGGAACGGAAGCACGGATGATATTATTGACCGTCTGAACCGGGGCCTGGCCGATGTGGCAATTGTGGCAGCTCCTTATAATGCGGAGGAACTGGACGGCCTGGTCGTGGGGCGGGAGCCCTGGACGGCACTCATGTCCCGGGATCATCCGCTGGCGCTGGAAACAGAACGGGAGATCCCGCTGAAAAAGCTGGCCGGGGAGCGGCTGATCATTCCGCAGCGGAAATCCCGCGTGGACGCCATCAGCGGCTGGTTTAAGGAAGCCGGAGAGGAGATGAATGCCATCTGTACCCTCTCCAACTATGAGGATGCGATCGCCATGGCGGAGCAGAACGTGGGTATCTGCATATTCCCGCAGACGACCAGAGACACCGGCCGGCGGGTGACCACCCGCGTGATCACCGAGCCGGAAAAGTACGCCGAATATGTGCTGGTGCGCCCTAAGAAACGCACAGCTGTAACCCTGGCGGATGAATTCATTAATTATGTGGAGGATATGACGATGTCCGGCGTTTTCCAGGTAGAACCGCGAAGCGGAAAGCTGCTGTAAAGTTGAAATGAGGTTTTTATGGAAGCATCACATATTATTCACCCGATCCCACCCACCTATGACAGCCATTCGGAGGTGCTGATCCTGGGGAGCTTTCCCTCCATAAAATCCCGGGAGATGAAATACTTCTACGGGCACCCGCAGAACCGTTTCTGGCGGGTGATGGCGGCGGTCTTTGAAGAGCCGGTGCCGATGAGCGTGGAGGAACGCCACGCTTTTCTGATCCGAAATCACGTGGCCGCCTGGGATGTGATCGCGTCCTGCACCATCACCGGGTCCTCCGACAGCAGTATTCGGGATGTTGTGGTCAACGATTTGAGCGAGATTTTGAAAACGGCGCCTATCCGTCGGATTTACGTGAACGGACGGAAGGCGGAGGAGTATTACAAGAAGTATACGCAGGGCATGACCGGCCGGGCCGCCATCTGTCTGCCGTCCACCAGTCCGGCCAATGCGGCCTGGAGCCTGGAACGGCTGATTCCGGCCTGGCAGCGAGTGAGGTGCGGCGAGTAGGCGCCTGAAATAGCGGACAGGGCAGAACAATAATATAAAGGGAGTGCGGCAGTCAAATGAAAGAGGCAGCAGTGATGCAGAAACCTTTTGTGCAGATGCGGAATGTAGTAAAGACCTACCGCATGGGCGAGGTGGAGATCCGGGCGGTGAACGGGATCGATCTGGACATATTCCAGGGGGAGTTTGTTGTGATCGTCGGCCCCAGCGGCGCCGGAAAGACCACCGTTCTGAATCTGCTGGGCGGCATGGATAAGGCTACCTCCGGCAGCATATTGGTAGACGGTCAGGAAATCAGCACCTACAACAGCCGGAAGCTCACGGGCTACCGGCGGGACGACATTGGGTTTGTCTTTCAGTTCTACAATCTGATCCAGAATCTGAATGCACTGGAAAATGTGGAGATGGCAATGCAGATCTGCAAGTCCCCGCTGGACCCTGCACAGATGCTTCGGGATGTGGGGCTGGGCGACCGCATGGAAAACTTCCCCTCGCAGTTATCCGGCGGAGAGCAGCAGCGCGTGGCCATCGCCCGGGCGCTGGCAAAAAATCCGAAGCTGCTGCTCTGCGATGAGCCGACCGGCGCCCTGGATTACCAGACCGGAAAGGCCATTCTGGGATTGCTGCAGGACACCTGCCGGGAAAAGGGGATGACGGTAATCGTGATCACGCACAATCAGGCGATCGCGCCGATGGCAGACCGCGTGATTCACATCCGGAACGGAAAGGTCAGCGAGACCCGGGTGAACGATCACAGAGTGCCCGTGGAAGAAATCGAGTGGTAAACGCGAGCTTGGAAGAAAAGAGTTCAGAAGAAGCAAGAACAGAGGAAGTGACCACATAAGAAGCACACGCAGGAATAAAGCAGAAAGGAGGATCCGCAGATGAAGGCCATTCATAAAGATTTTTTTCGAGAGATCAGCAAGTCTGTCAGCCGCTATCTGTCGATCCTTTTTATTGTGGCTTTGGGCGTGGCTTTCTTTTCCGGGATCCGGGCGACCAGTCCGGATATGAAAATGACGCTCGATCACTATCTGGATCAGACAGAGTATATGGATATCCGCGTGCTCTCGACCATGGGACTGACGGAGGAGGATGTCCGGGCCGTGGCGGCCCTGGATGGCGTAGAAGCCGTGGAGGCCTCCTACACCTACGATGCCTATGTGATCAGCGGACAGGAAAAGCACGTGCTGCATTTTCTTTCAGTCCCGCAGATGCTCAACAGCTACGACCTGGTGGAGGGGCGGGATATCTCTGATGCCGGGGAGTGCGTGGTGGACCGCTATATGGTGGATAAATTCGGGTTTCAGATCGGTGATACGCTGACGGTCACGGCGCCGGCGGATGATGATCTTTCCGATCATCTGACGCGGGAGACCTTTACGATCGTTGGAATCGTCACCAGCTCCAGCTATTTTACCGTGAACCGGGACGCCACTGATATCGGCAATGGCAGCACGGACGCCTTTGTCTATCTGGAGCGGGAGGCGTTTGCCACGGATTATTACAGTGCGCTGCATGTGGTGGTGCGCGGCGCAGCGCAGGAGACCGCTTTTTCGGAAAAATATGACGCTACCGTAAAGCAGGTGACGGACCGGCTGGAGGATATTCGGGCCGCCAGAGAGGAAGCCCGGTACGAAGAGATCCGGGGAGAGGCTCTTTCCGAGATAGGCAAGGCAGAGTCGGAGCTGGCGGAGGCAGAGGAAGAGGCTGAATCCGAACTGGCGGAAGCAGCAGAGAAGCTCGCGGACGGAGAAAAGGAGCTTTCTGACGGCCGCGAGGAACTGGCGGACGGAAAAGCGACCTATTCCAGCGAAGTGGAAAAGGCAGAAAAAGATCTGTCCTCCGGAGAGAAGGAACTGTCCGAGGGCCGCAAAGAGCTGCGTTCCGGGGAAGAGTCTCTGGAGGCCGGCCGTGAGGAATTAGAAAAAGGGAAAAAGGAACTGAAGGCCTCTGAGAAAAAACTGGAAAAGGGCCGGAAAGAATACGAAAAAGGTCTGCAGGAAATGGCATCCGGCCAGGCGGAGCTGGAATCCGCCGAGGCGGAACTTGCGGCTGCTGCAGCCGAATTGCAGAAAAATAAAGAGCTGCTGGAAGCCAACCGGAAGGAACTGGATGCGACCAGGCAGGAACTGGTGACAAACAAGAAGACAATTCAGGAACAGAAGGCAGGGGCAGAAAAAACAGTAAAGCAGCTTGCGGAACAGGAATCGCAGCTGCAGGAGCAGCTTGCGGCGGCAAAAGCGGCAAAGAAGGCTCTGGAGGAGCAGATCAATGCGGCGGAGACGCCAGAGAGCACCGAACAGGCAGAAGGTGGAATGTCCGCGGAGGCATTGGCTGTGTTGAAGGAACAGCTGGCGCAGGCGGAGGCCGGCATCGAGGCTCTGGAGAAGGCACAAGCGGAGGTCGAGGCCGGAAAGAAGGCGGCGGAAGACGGACTGGAAAAGCTGGATGCGGCGATCGCACAGATCGATCAGGCGTTGAATGATCCGAATTCCGAACTGAATCTTGGCGCTGCAGCACTAGCGGCTGTCGAGAAGGAGCTGGCCAAAGGAGAGAGCGAATACGAATCCGGCGTGGCAGAGCTGAAAAAGAATCAGAAGAAGATGGAGGCGGCGCAGAAAGAACTGAAAAAGGCCGCCGGAGATCTGGTATCGGGGCAGCAGCAGTTAGACGCCGGCTGGGCAGAATATGCCTCCGGCGAATCGTTGCTGGAGGAAAACGAAGAAAAGCTTCGTGATGCCAGGGCAGAGCTGAAAAGCGGCGAATCGGAGCTTGCTGACGGAAGAAAGACGTTGGAGGACAAGAAGGCAGAGGCAGCCTCAGAATTCTCGAAGGCGGAAAAGGAACTGGCAGAGGGCGAGTCCGAGCTGGCGGAAGCACAGTCGGAATACGAGAGCGGAAGCCGGAAAGCATCCGAGGAAATCGCCTCCGCAGAGGCGGAGATCGCCGATGCAAAGGAGGAACTGGAGGATCTGGACAGGCCGGAGTGGTACATTCTGGACCGCGGTAAGACGGGCGGATATGTAGAATACGGTCAGAACGCGGACCGCATCGGCACCATCGGCTGCATTTTTCCGCTCATCTTTTTCCTGGTAGCGGCATTGATCAGCCTGACAACGATGACGCGGATGGTGGAAGCGGAGCGGGTAGAGATCGGCACGCTGAAGGCACTGGGATATAGTGAGCGGCAGATCGCGGCCAAGTATGTGTGGTATGCGCTGTCTGCCAGCCTGATTGGAAGCGCGATTGGCCTGGTCTTTGGACAGAAATTCATTCCGTGGTTAATTATTTCCACCTATATGATTCTTTATCCGAATCTTCCCGTGATCCTGACGCCGCTCAACCTGTATTTTTCACTGCTTTCTGCCGGCGCAGCTATCCTATGTGTGACCGGCGCGGCGTACGCCACCTGTCATTCCGTGCTGCGGGAAACGCCTGCGCAGCTGATGCGCCCGGCCGCGCCGCCAGCAGGCAAAAAGATCCTGCTGGAGCGCATCCGGCCGCTGTGGCGGCGCCTGTCCTTCACCGGAAAGGTGACGCTCCGGAATATGTTCCGGTACAAGAAGAGATTCTTCATGACCATTTTCGGGACGGGGGGCTGCACCGCGCTGCTGGTGTTCGGATTCGGACTGACAGATTCTATCGGCGGCGTGGTGGAGAGACAGTATGACCATATCAGCCGGTATGATATGACCGTTACCCTGAAGGAGGATACCTCGGAAGCGGATCTGGCGGCGGTAGAAGAGGTGCTGCATGCATCCGAAGCGGCAGAGGGGTATGCGCTGCTGCGGCAGCGGCTGCTGGAAATCGACGCCGGCCGGGTCAACTACAGTGCGTATCTGACGGTGCCGACGGATCCGTCAGGCTATGACGCCTATTTTCAGATGGCGGACCGGGAGACGGGAGAAGTTTATGAACTGGGGGATGAAAGGGTTATTATCACTGAGAAGCTGGCGGATCTGATGGAACTGGTGCCGGGAGAGGAAATAACCGTTCAGGATGGGGATCTGACAGCCACGTTTACGGTGGGTGCCGTCGCGGAAAACTATCTGATGAGCTACATTTTCATGTCCCCCGCGCTTTATGGGAAAGGCTTCGGACAGGCGCCGGTCATCAATACCATACAGATTCAGGCGCCGAAAGCATCAGAAAAGGAGTTGGATGAGCTCTCAGAGGAGATCCTGAAGGAGGATGCGCCTTCCGGGACAACGACCACAGAATACACCCGGTCGCAGTTCGCGCGGGTGTTGAACAGCCTGGATATCATCACGCTGGTGGTCGTGGTCGCCGCGGCCATGCTGGCGTTTGTGGTGCTGTATAATCTCAACAATATCAACATGACGGAGCGGCGGCGGGAGCTGGCGACCATCAAGGTCCTGGGCTTCTATGATGGGGAGACGGCGGCCTACATCTTTCGTGAGAATATCCTGCTGACCGTGGTCGGCTCTGCCCTGGGCCTGATCTTGGGAAAATTCCTGCATTATTTTATCATCACGACCGTGGAGACCGATGTGATCATGTTCATCCGGGCCGCGCAGCCGCACAGCTATGCATATTCGTTCGGCCTGACGTGCCTGTTTTCCCTGTTGGTCAATGGAATCATGTATTTTAGCGTGAAAAAGATCGATATGATCGAGTCGTTGAAGTCTGTGGAGTAGGAGCGAAAAACAGAAAACAGTGTGAACAGAAACTTTATCGCGCTAAAGGGTCACAGCTAAACGTCCCCAATGACCCAAGTGAGCTTATCCTCAGATGCCTGCCGATTCCCGGCAGGCATTTTTTTCGACCATTTCCAGAAGGGATTTCAGGGAAGACCAGTCTTCCGGGGAGATATCCTGCGACAGCTTCCGGTCATAATCATCATGGATGGCAGCCAGCGTGGCGGCCATCTCCAGCCCTGCTGCGGTCAGCTCCAGCTGGTACTGCCGGCGGTTGTCTGGGTCCTGCCGGCGCGTCAGATGCCCCAGATCCTCCAGCTTGCGCGCGTCCCGTGCTACGCTGGTTTTATCCAGCGCGTAAAAGGCGGTGATATCCTCCTGACTGCAGCCGGGATGCCGATGGGTATAAAAGACGATCAGGTGCATGATGCCGGTATAGCCATAGGGGGCCAGATGCCGGCGCAGATGGCGTATGCGCAAGCGGTTGATGCGAAGCAGATGTCCCAGTACTTTGTCCTCTTTCGGTAATTTCTGCATGGTGGTTTCCTCTTGCAGAACAGCAATTGTTCCGTTTCTGTTTATTTCTTGGAGCTGTCTTTTACGGAGTTTAGATCTTTATCTCGGTCCCATCCAGCCAGGCGGCTTCCTCCCGCCGGATTCGTTTAATGGCGAGTCGCAGAATGATGGTGCCGGGGATCAGGGTCAGCAGATCCGCGATGGCCTGCACGGAGGCGATGCCGTTCCCGCCGAGCAGGGCCGCCAGCGGGAAGATGATGGGCAGGAAGCAGGTGCCCTGCCGGGAGGTGGCCAGAATGATGGCCCAGCCGGCAAAACCAAGCGCACCGCACAGCATGTTGACCATGGCCACCCAGGCGTGTACCGGCAGCGCCAGACACTGCAGCCGTATGCACAGCGCGCCGATACGCTGCATCTCCGGATCCGCAACAGAGAACAGATGAATGATGGGCACAGCGAAGATAGCCAGCAGCAATCCCATCAGGATAGAGCCGAAGACCGCGAACTTCCAGGCAAAATCGTAACATTCCTTTACCCGGTCAAAGCGCCTGGCGCCCCAGTTGAAGCCAGCTACCGGCTGATAACCGGAGCCAAAGCCTAAGATAATGCCAAAGGGGAACATCATAATCTTGGTAGAAACGCCGATACCTGCCAGTACGGAGTCGGAAATGCTTCCGGCAATGTTATTCAGGATGATGGCGGAGATCACGGCCAGACCATTTCGCAGCAGGGAAGAGGACCCCACGCTGATGATCTGATAATAAATTTCCTTATCCAGGCGGATCAGGCGCGGAGAGATCTTCAGCAGGCTCTTGCCGCTGAAATAGGGGTAGATCAGGATACCGAAGCTGACCAGCTTGGAGATGGCGGTGGCCATGGAGGCGCCTGCCACGCCCAGTCCGAAGTGGAAGATGAAGATGGGATCCAGGAAGCAGTTCAGGATACCGCCGAAGCCCATGCCGATCATGGAGAGCATGGCGCTTCCCTCCGCGCGCAGGCATTGGTTCATCACAAAGCTGGTGGACATGAACGGAGCCACCATCAGCACATAGGTGGCATACTGGATCGAGTATTCTTCGCAGGTGCTGGTTGCGCCTAGGAGGCGCACCAGGGGATGCATGAAGAGTGTCCCGAAGACCAGAATCAGCGCGCCGAACAGCCCCGCGGTAAACCAGGCGGTGGACAGTACATGAGTCGCCCGCTCTTTCTGTCCAGCGCCCAGCAGTCTGGCAATGTAGCTGTTGGCACCGATAGCCAAAAGTGAACCGCCCATCATGATGATCTGATCCAGAGACTGGTTCACGCTGACGGCCGCCGTGGCGTTGGTGCCCAGCGAGCTGACAAAATAGGTGTCGGCCAGATTATAGATGGACGTGATCAGAAAAGCGACGATGGTGGGGATTGCCATCTCCAGTGTGACCTTGGGGATGGGATCGTTCAGCATTTTTAATTCACGGGGGGATTGAGATCGTTCGTGGGACATGGTATCGTGTGTCCTTTCATGGCAGCGGGGCAGAACTGGTAACCGTATAATCGTTGACAGTATAATTGTTGACAGTGCAATCGCTGACAATACAACCGTTGATAATAAAATCGTTGATAATAAAACCGTTGAAGATGCAAACAGTTGCATATAAAACAGTCGGGGAGCGCTACCTATTCTAGCACTCCCCGACTGTTTGTCAATAGAAAAACGACAGAGTATCTGGTTCATAGAGCCGGATCGCTCTGTGACGTCACCGCCGGTCCTTGATCAGAAGCAGTTTTCCATCCCGAATAGACACCCGGGCGGTCTTACCGGGCAGCACCTCATTGCTGACGCCGTACTGGTACTCGCAGGTGATTTCCGCGTCCTGCAGCAGATATTTGGCGTTTTCAATCGTAATGCCCTTCGCACAGCCGGAAATGTTTACGAGAGAGAAGAAGGCATAGCGGTCGGGAATCTCCACCGGCTCGCCGGAGATGATCTCCATCTCGGAGTAATCATCGATGATTGTCCCCTTCTTTCCCGCGGCGTCCAGATACAGCAGAATATACACATTTCCCAGGGTATGGTCCAGTCTGGCCCCGATCACCCCGATCAGAAGAAATTCCTCAAAGCCGCGCCGAATGGCTTCCTTTACGGCGTACATGGTATCGGTGTCATCCTTTTCGCAGGGGAGTACGATGGTCTCGGTCTTCAAGTGCGGATTTTCGTGGGAATCAAAATCCCCCACGATCAAAGACGGGGCCACCTGCAGGGCTTCCAGGTGCTTCAGGCCGCTGTCGCAGTAAATGACAAAGTCATCCGCACGCAGCTGCTTCCGCACAGCCTCATAATTTCTGATATCAGCGCCTCCTACGATCACACAGCGTCTGTTCATAACGATCTCCTCTGTTCCGGCTGTTCTAAAATAGTTCTAAAATAGTTTTTACTGTAGATATATTCTACATCCTCTATAGTGAAAAAACAAGCGTGCTCATAGCAGCGAATTTGTTTGTACAATCTGTACGAACAAGTTTGCAGATATGACAAATAATTAACTTTCATTACTTTGTGTTTTGTGATATTATCATTATACGCTTCGCGAGAATGCGCAGGGTGCTGTCGCATCAATGCGTGAGGTTCTTGAAAAATGGCTGGCGCATTTAACATATAAAAACGGGAGAGTTGATCATGAAAATAGAGGAAGCATCGGCAACCCGGGAGAAGATCCGTTTCAAGCCTGGCAATATGCTCTACCCCGTGCCGGCGGTGATGGTGACCTGCGGCAGGCACGACGGGGAATCCAATATCATCACCATTGCCTGGGCGGGTACGGTCTGTAGCAATCCGCCCATGGTCTCCATATCGGTGCGGCCGGACCGCTATTCGTATCATCTCATCAAAGAGACCGGGGCCTTTGCCGTCAACCTGGTGACAGAGCCGCTGACGAGGGCTATGGATTACTGTGGCGTGCGCTCGGGAAGGGATCACGACAAATGGAAGGAGTGTTCCCTGACGCCCGTGCCGGCGGAGACCATAGACTGTCCGCTGATCGAAGAGTCACCGGTGAATATTGAGTGCAAGGTAGTGGCCGAGCACGCGCTGGGTTCCCACCATATGTTCCTGGCGGAGGTCACGGCGGTGCAGGTGGACGGGCGGTATATGGATGAGCGCGGAAAATTCGACCTGAACGCCGCGGGGCTGGTGGCCTACTCCCACGGGACCTATTTCAGCCTGGGAGAGCAGCTGGGTACATTTGGTTACAGTGTGAAGAAGACGCCCGCAAAGAAAGCAGCCGTGAAAAAGAAAATGGATGCAAAGAAGATGACCGAAAAAAAGGCAACGGCTAAGAAGACAGTTGCGAAAAAGATACATAAGAAACAGTAGATTCCAGATGAGCGGGAGAAAACAATCGGATCGAAGATCCGGAACAGGAGAGTATGATGACAGATAACAGACCTTGCGTCCCCTGGGACATGATGAATGCTTTTATGATTGATGTTTTTAAAGCGTACGGCGTACCGGAAGCGGATGCTGCCATCTGCGCAGACGTGCTGCTGGAATCTGACCGCCGGGGCATCGAAAGCCACGGCTGCAACCGGTTCAAGCCCATCTATCTGGACCGCATAGATAATGGCACGCTGCTGCCGGAAACAAAGCTGGAGATCCTGAAGGAGACGCCCACCACGCTGGTCATGGACGCGCACGACGGCATGGGCATGGTGGCCAGCTATCGCATGATGGAGCGCCTGATCGAAAAGGCCAAACAGGTGGGCATGGCGGGCGGCGCCATCTGCAATTCCACCCACTACGGGATCGCGGGATACTGGACGGACATGGCAGCCAAAGAGGGGATGATCGGCATCACCGGTACCAATGCCAGGCCTTCCGTGGCACCTACCTGGGGCGTGGAGCCCATGATGGGCACCAACCCGATGACCTTTACGCTGCCCACGGATGAGGAATTTCCCTTCACCTTTGACTGCGCCACCAGCATCATGCAGAACGGGAAGATCGAATTTTACGAGCGCTCCGGCAAGGAAACACCGGCGGGCGTGGTGATCACAGAGGATGGCGGCACCATGACCGATTCCGGTGAGATACTGCGGCAGATGCGGGGCGGCCATTGCGCGCTGCTGCCTCTGGGCGGCATGGGCGAGGAGATGAGCGGCTATAAGGGATATGGGTTTACCACGATCGTGGAGATCCTTTCCTCTGCGCTGACGGGCGGCCCCTTCATGCAGGCGCTCAGCGGAAAGAATCCGGATGGCAGCAACCGCATGTATCATCTGGGACATTTCTTCTTTGTGATCAATCCGGAGTTCTTTATGGGCCTGGATGTCTTCAAAAAGACGGCCGGAGAGATCTGCCGGCAGCTGCGGGCTTCAAAGAAAATGCCTGGCGCAGAGCGGATTTACACCGCCGGCGAGAAGGAATGGATCATTCGTCAGGAAAGAAAGGAAAAAGGAGTTCCGGTGAATGAATCCATCCAGAAGGAACTCACGGGACTTCGGGACCGCTTTGGTCTTCCCTATGTATTCCCCTTCGAAAAATAAGCGGACCGGGGGACGGTGGCGTGGTCCACTAGGTGAATCTGCATATAGATAGGAGCAGTTACATGATTGCAGGAATGACATATTACCAGATCCTCTGGTATTTCATGTTTTATTCTTTCAGCGGCTGGGTGGTCGAGGTGATTTACCATGCGGTCACCAAGGGTCAGGTGATCAACCGCGGTTTTTTGAACGGCCCGGTCTGCCCGGTCTACGGGTTTGGTGTGCTGGCGGTGGTCGCTGTTTCCAATCTGGCACAGCACGCCGGATGGATCACGCTTTCGGCGCAGAACATGAATATCCACAGCCTAGTGATTCTTTTCCTGGGAAGCATGCTTTTTGCCACGCTGATCGAAGGTGTGGCCGGATGGCTGCTGGATGTGAATTTTCATATGCGGTGGTGGGATTATTCGAAAGAGCCTATGAATTTGCACGGATATATCTGCGTAAAGTTTTCTATTATCTGGGGTCTTGCCATCACCGGCGTGGTGCTGCTGATCCAGCCGATGGTAGAGAAAAGCAATTCCTTCAGCGTTCCGGAGCGTTTCGGCTGGCCGGTGCTTGGCATTATGTATGCCCTGGCGATGGCGGATTTCGCTGTCACGGTGGCGGTTGTCCGCGGTCTGAACCGGCAGCTGTCAGAGCTGGATGATATTCAGAAGAGCATGCGGCGCTTCTCCGACCAGCTCAGCCGACAGATCGGTGAGCGGACCATTCAGACGGCCCAGCGGGTCGAAGAGAGTCAGGTACAGGCAGCACTGGCGAAGGCAGAGCTGCGGGATGCGGCAGAAGCTGCCCGCGCACAGGTAGACGCCCGCCTTGCCAGGCAAAAAGCTGATTGGGCTGTGCAAATGGATGCGTTGGAGTTGAGAAGAGATGCCATTCTGGCGGAACTTCAGAGGAAGCGCCTCTTCTCCGGCGGAAACATCCTTCGCAATGTGCCCGGCCTGAAACACAGCCAGTACGGGGAATTGCTCGAGACACTAAAGGAGCGGATCCGCGAAATGTGACAAGGCGTGACACGGGGACGTACCTTCTGTCACATTGCGCGAAATGTGACAGAAGGTACGTCCCCGTGTCACCCCCATTTACAGCGTTCTCCAGAATTGCAGGATCTCTTCCTGTCCGGCGGAGACCTTGCCCTGGATCATATCCTGGCTGCCGCCGCCTTTGGCGGCGAGGGCTTCTCGCATGAATCCGGCCAGTTTCCGGGCGTCCAGGTCCTTGCTTCCGGCGGCGTAGCGGTAGCCGGCGTCATCGCTTCCGATGAACAGTCCCACATACCGTGCCGGGAAACGTTCCGCCAGGGCGTTAAAGGTGTTTTTGACCACGACCGGCGGCAGATCTTCCTTCGTAAAAACAAGGGCGGGAGCATCCGAAGGGATCGCTTCCAGTTCTCGCAGCAGTGCGGTCTCCGTTAAGGCGGCCGCTTTTTCTTTGGCTGCGGCCAGCTCCGCCTGCAGTCCCTTTACGGAATCGGCCACCTGATCGACGCCGGTGGAGAGGTATCTGGCCAGAGAGTCCAGCCGGTGCCATTCCTGCCGGTAGTGGGCCAAGGCGCGTCCGCCGCAGAGGATCCCCAGGCGTGTGCCTCCCTTATATTTTTGCATGCTGATGATCTTGATGATCCCAATTTCCCCGGTGCGGGCCACATGCGGCGCGCAGCAGGCGCACAGATCCACCGGCTTTGATCCTTCGCCGATGGCGATCAGCCGGACCTGTCCTTCGATCTCGATCTTGCTCCGGTAATCCAGCCGGGAAAGCTCCTCCCGGGAGGGAAACAGGACCCGGACCGGCACGTTGGCGAAGACTACCTCGTTCGCGGCCTGCTCCATCTCCATGGCCTGCTCCCAGGTCAGCGGCCCGCTCACATCCAGCGTGACAGGGCTGTCATCGCTCAGATGAAAGCCTACATTATTATAACCATACCGGTTGTGGATCATGCCGGTCAGGATATGCTCCCCGGTATGCTGCTGCATGCGGGAAAAACGTTTCTCCCAGTCCAGTATACACAGCACCTCCGTGCCCGGCACGATCTCACGGTCGACTACATAGCGGATATCGCCGCGACGGTATTCTCCGTCCAGCACATGTACAGGGGCGTCATCCGCAGCAGAAGATACGGGCACCAGCACGCCGGTATCCGCATACTGTCCGCCTTCCTCCGGGAAGAAGATCGTCTCGGAAAGCTGAATATAGATGCGTCCGTTCTCCTGAATACAGGAGGTTACAACAGACGACAGCTCCCTGCGGAAGCTGTCGGTCTCATAGATCTTGATCATAATAGGAACTCCTCGGATCTGAATGATGCAGACATTCGGGTGTTACTGTCCGTAGTAGGCGTTCGGGCCGTGCTTGCGGTAGTAATGCTTGTCCAGAATAAACTGCGGCAGAGAGGCCTGCGGGTTCAGGGTAAGGGTCTTGATAGCCATATTGGCGACCTCTTCCATGACAACAGAGTGGTACACGGCATCCGCCGGGCTCTTGCCCCAGGCGAAGGGACCGTGGTTGCGCACCACGATGCCGGGGACGGCCATCGGGTCGATGCCCAGCTCTTCGATGGTCTCGATGATCACCTTACCGGTGTTCACTTCATAGGCTTCCTCTACCTCTTCCTGTGTCAGACCTCTGGCGCAGGGGATGGGGCCGTAGAAATAATCCGCGTGTGTGGTGCCCAGCGCCGGAATGGGAAGGCCTGCCTGGGCAAACGCGACGGCGTTCGTGGAATGAGTGTGCACGATGCCCGCAATCTTCGGATAACGGCGGTACAGCTCCAGATGGGTGGCCGTATCGGAAGAGGGCTTGTACTGTCCTTCCACGGTCTTGCCGGTGGCCAGATCCACCACCACCATATCTTCCGGTTTCATGTTATCGTATTCAACGCCGGAGGGCTTGATGACCACCAGGCCTTTCTCACGGTCGATGCCGCTGACATTGCCCCAGGTGTAGATGACAACACCGCGAGCCACAAGTTCCAGATTTGCCGCACAGACGTCTTGCTTCAGTTTTTCAAGCATGCTTGATTTCCTCCGTTCTCTCCTCGTCCCCTGTCTCCTCTTCCACATTATAGAGGACGGCTTGCTGCAAGTCAAGAGCGCTGTCTACTCAGGTTTGATCTCGGCGGTCTCGATGATGAACCGAACTTCGCCTTTTTTGCCGTCTTCCAGGCCGGAGAAATTATTGTAACCGGCGTCGGTCTGCTGCAGGGCGCGGAGGGTGTCCGCGATCCGCTGCAGGTCGTCTCCGGCAAGGTCTGTCAGTTCGGAGACGCCTTCATCCCGGAATTCTTTGATGCCATCATGCATCTTGTCCATGGCTTCGGCCATTTCCCCGGAACCCTTCACCAGATCATCGCCAGCGTCCGCCAGCTCGGAAGAACCGCCGGCCAGTTTTCCAGAGCCCTCGGCCAGGGTGTCGATGCCCTCATTAAAGGTGGAAATGCCGGTCGCCAGCTGTTTGGATCCTTTATAGAGTTCGGAGACGCCTTTCTTCAGCTCATCAAGTGAAGCGCCAAGTCCGGAAAGGCCTTCCGCCATATCCCCCAGCGTGTCGGTGTGCTCCAGCAGCACATCCGCCTGATCGCTCATGTCCTCCAGAATGGTATTCAGCTTTTTCTGGTCCACCTTCAGATCCGGAATCGTAAGCTCCGGAAGATCGCCCAGGCTGTTCAGGGCGGATTTCAGATAGGCGGAGGCATCCGATGTCAGTCCGGAGAGATCGATGGCATCGGCCACGGCGGCGCGGATGTCATCCTTTTCCTCATCGGAGAGCTCCGTATCGGAGAGGGCAGCCTGCAGGGCAGCATCCGCCTGTGCCTGCGCCTTTTTTGTCAGCATAGCTTCAAGACCTGAAAAATCGATTTTGGAGAGATCCTGATTGGACTCCTTTACTGCTTTCTTTACGGCTTTTGCGTAGGCGGCGGCATCCTTGGCGAAGGCAGTCATGTCTTCCTCGCTCATGCCGGCTTCCTCCAGCAGCTTCTGCAGCTTCTCCCCGTCTTTCGCGAGTGCCTGAATGGCAGCGGAGACGGCCTGCATATCCGGGTCTTCACTATTGCCAAAATCCATCTTTTTAAGGCCCTTGTTCAGCTCCTTCAGGCCATCGCGCAGACCCTTCGCACCGGTCAGCAGCGCGCCTTTGTTTTTGGACAGCGTCTGGATGCCTTCATCCAGCCCCTGAACGCCCTCGTCCACGGCGACGACGCCTTTGGTGTAATCCTTCATATATCCTTTGAAATCGTGCAGAGCATCTGCCATTTCTCCGGAACCGTCCTCCAGTTCATCCACGGCGTCGGAAAGCTCATCCATGCCATCGATCATGTCATCCACATCGTTCAGATCCTCGGGATCAAGATCCTTCAGCAGACCGGAGGAGAGGACGGTGGCGGTAAAGGATAGTTCAAAATCCGTCACATCGGCCTCCAGCTCCACAAAGTCCGGGATCTCTATTTCTTCTGTGGGCTCCCAGGCGGAAAGTTTCAGCGCTTTTCCCAGGCCAGGCATCGCGTAACCGATCACAATGTTCTGATTTTCCATGGAGAGGACACGGCCGTTTTCTACCTTTACGTTGGCAAAGTTATCAGCCGGCAGAAAGGCGGCGGAAATGGCCACAAAAGGAATGGGTACCTGATGGTTGGCGCCTTTTACCTGCACCGTCTCTACGGTGTGATTTTCGTAATCAAAGCGGATGCGCACATGCCCGCTTTTCCCGGCAAGATCCGCCGGGGAGATCTCTTCGTCGTCCAGATAATAGGATACATGCACGGAGACCGGAAGATCCCCGCTGCTTTTTCCTTCGTAGATGATGTCTTCCCCGTGATTCTCCCACGTCAGGTGCCCGTCGGCATCCAGGGTGAACTCCTCGTCGCCCTCTTTATTTTTGATGTCTGAAAGAGAGGAGAGATCCGTAAGTGAGGCACTGCCGCCGGGGTTCCGCAGGGTGGCGGTGACGGTGATCTCCTCCGGGTTTCCCAGGGCGTCGGCCTGTACGTGTACGCTCTCGGATTTATCCGCGGGCGCATCCTCGGAATCCGCTTCAGATGTTTCGGCCGCGGCTTCCTCTGTACTGTCAGCACCGGAGCCTGACGCGTCGGCCGCAGCAGAACGGTCACCTTCAGCGGTGCTCTCTGCCACAGTCGCTGCCGCAGTTTCCGTAGCGGCGGTTTCAGAACCGGCCGCTGCCGTGGCCCCGGCGGCAGGATCACCGGCCGCTCCGCAGCCGGAGAGCATCGGTGTAAGAATCAGAGAAGCCATCAGCGAGAGGATCAGCACCGGCGAAAACATTTTTCGGCCTCGTTTTTCATCAGTCATCATTCGGTACTCCTTATTCCACATTTTTCAGCGCGGTATCCATGGGCACGTGCCGGATGCGCCGGTATTCCACCAGGGCAACCAGCGCATAGGACCCCACGCCGGCCAGAAAGATCTCCACAAACATAATGGGTTTGACCGCCATCGGCAGCCAGCCGGTCATCTCGTTTAAAAGCATAATATGCAGGATCTCCACCAAGGCCCGGTAGACCAGCGGCATGCTGATCAGCAGGCAGATCACCACCATCGCGGAGGTGGAAAGAATATACAGCCGGCTGATCTCCCCGTTGGTATAGCCCAGGATCTTGGCCAGAGAAATGGACTGCGCGTTCTTTTCAATAATGATCTTGGAAAGCAGGTACATCAGCACGATAAAGATCACCACCGCAAAGACGTTGACCAAGCTCATCATACCGCCCATGGAGACCTGCAGTTGTCGGCTGACCTTGGTCAGATCCTCCACATCGATCACAGTGCCCACGTACTCCTCATCGATATCTGTGATGGGTGTATCGGAAAAGTAGCCGGCAAAAGCATCCTCGTCCTCATCGAAGGTCTGATTGAAGGCTTCGCGGCTCATAAATAGGTCCAGACCGCCGATATAATCAAAGACGCCGTCGATGGTAAAGCTGTAGATGTCGTCTTCGTATTTTTCACGCAGCGTCACCGTGTCCCCGGGCTTCAGATAATATTTGTCCGCAAAGGCAGAGGAGGCGTAAACGCGGCTGCCGGACACATCCACCGGCACATAGCGGCTGTCTTCCTCGATGCCGTAGATGGTAATCTCTTCTGCCTTATACTGCTCGTAGGTGGTATCCAGCGCGTGGATATTGAATTTTTCGGCGGTCTCGTTTTCTGTCTCGGCACCGGCGGAAAACTGCATCATGGAAAACAGCGTCTCCAGCTTGTGATCTTCGTTCACCGTATCCATGGGGAGCGTCAGCATGACCTGATAATTGCTCAGCAGGTGGGTGGTGATGGACTCCTGAAAGTTGTCCAGCACCATGGGAAGCCCCAGACCGAACATCAGCAGCAGATTGGCGAACGCGATGCCCACGAACAGGGTGAGGTAGTTCGGCAGGTTCTGCAGCACCACCCGAAAACGAAAGCGGCTGAAGAACGGAATGATATAAGGAAGCTTCATGGCCCGCCGTTGTTTTTTACGGGTCAGATCACGCCGGATAAATTTCAGCGGGGACAGGGCGAGAGCCCGCCGCAGGATCAAAAAATTGATCAGGGCCATCAGGAACATCGGGACCAGGGTGGTCTCCATAAAGGCCTCCCCGTTCCACAGAACGGTGTAGGTGGGTAGGCTGTAGCTGTTGTAGTACATCCACTCACAGACCTTACGGAAGACCGTATAGCCCAGAATATTGCCGGTCACGGCACTGATGAGCGTCACCAGAAGCGGGGAGGCCATATAGTGGCGGATCAGTTCGCCCCGGGTGTAGCCGGAGGCGCGCAGCGTCCCGATCACGGTGGCTTCTTTGATGATGGTATTGCTTGTGGTCACGGCAAAGACGAACGCCAGGATGGCGATGATCATATACAGAAGAATGATCATCATCGCTTTGTCGCTCCCCATATCCTCTCCGGTAAATTTGATGGCCTGATTCTGAAAACGGGGAACAAAGCTCTTCAGCTTGATTTCCTGTGTGAGATCCTCCAGCAGATCCTCGGCACGGTCTTTTTCCGCTGCTTCGTCCGCGGGGGGACTTTCGTAGGTAAAGGCATAGGAGTACATCAGCTCCGAATCCCGGAAGAGAGAAAAATCTTCCCGGCTTACCACGCCGACGCCAAAACGGATGGAATCGAACATGGTGTCATTATTATCCGAAAACAGTGTGCTGTAATCGGAGAGAGCGGCGATGCCCACGACCGTCCAGGTACGGGCACCGGCGGTGATCGAATCGCCCACGGCAATCTGATTGTTCCTGGCATACAGGCGGTCCAGGATGATCTCACCGGTCTCTTCCGGCAGGCGGCCGCCCATCAGGCAGACCAGGTTCACGGTATCCCGCGGGGCAAAAATGCGGAGAGTGGTTTCGTTATCCATGGCCTGGTCCGTGTAGAACTGATCATAGAGAGTAATGCCCAGTTGGTTCACGCGTTTTTTCTGGGCCTTGTTCATGGCCTTCGGCGTGCGGAAATGGCCGTCTTCCACGTGATATTTCTCAAAGCTGTTCCAATAAGCGCTGAGCATGGAATTATCTGCCACCAGAAAGCCGGAGATAAAGCCAATGGACAGGGACATCAGAAGAAAGATGACCAGGTATTTGGGAAACTCCTGCCGCAGCTCCCGCAGGATGCGGCGGCGCAGGGGATTTTTCATAGTGCTTCTCCTTCCGGGACAGGCAAAAGTCCCGCAGTCGGCTACCAGTCAAGCGCCTCCGCGGGCACCTTGTCTGCATTCAGAACATTGTCGCGGATACGGCCGTCACGCAGGCGGACGACACGGTCTGCCATCTGGCGGATGGCGCCGTTGTGGGTCACCATGATGATGGTATTGCCGTATTTCTGGTTGACGGTCTCGATCAGTTTCAGGATTTCCTTGGAGGTCTTGTAATCCAGCGCGCCGGTGGGCTCATCACACAGGAGGATATCCGGATTCTTTACGATAGCCCGCCCAATGGCGGTGCGCTGCTGCTGGCCGCCGGAAAGCTGATTGGGCAGCTTATCCCGGTGTTCCGCCAGCCCCAGCGTCTGCAGCAGATCGTCCACGGGCAGCGGCGCATCGGAAAGATAAGCGCCCACCTCTATATTTTCCCGCACTGTCAGGTTGGGGATCAGGTTGTACATCTGGAAGATATAGCCCAGATGTTTTCTGCGGTAGAGCGTGAGCTGTCTTTCTTTCATCTCTGCCATTCGCTCGCCGCCAATGATGATCTCGCCGGAGTCGGCGGCATCGATTCCGCCGATAATATTTAATAAGGTAGATTTTCCGGATCCGGAAGGCCCCAGCAGTACGCAGAACTCCCCGCGTTCAATTTCCAGGTCGATGCCCTTCAGGACCTCCACCCGGCTGTCACCGGATCCGAAGGATTTTCGAATATCATGAATAGAAAGGAACATAATGATAACTCCCGGATCAATATTAATTAGACAAAACTAACCAGAGTATGGCACATCTCCCCGAAAAAGTCAATCATTTCAGCGAGAAAACGACGCGAAAATCCGTCGTGCTTTTTCGTGGTAAAGCGGCACCGCGCCGCCTCGTTTTTTGTATAGGGAAAGTTGGAAAAATGTTTCGAAAGGAATGCGGAAAAACCGGGAAACTTTGGAAAAAAACTGTCTTTTTGCCCGGGAAGGTGTTATAGTAGCGCTCGTGCGCCGGAGAAACTTCCGTCGTAATTATGTATGTGGAGGTGTCGTTATGTTTGATAAGATCAAAGAAGCGCTGGCAGCGTGTCTTTCCGTCATCTGCGCAGATTTCGAAGCGGATAATATGTACGAAGTAACAGCAGAGCAGACCAAATTCATCATGGGAAAATAAAGAAGACAGGGGATGTCACCCCTGTCTTCTTTCGTGAATAATAAAGAGAAGAACCGGGCCGGATTATTTTCAAAAAGATAAAACAAAAGACACGAAATATATTTTATAATTTTTACGAAGCTATTGACTTTGGCTGGCTTTTATTGGATAATTAGAGCATCTAATGCCGGCGGCAAATGTCGGCAAAAGAAGGAGGACAGACCAATGAAATTATGGAAGAACGGCGCCTATCTGATCAATGGCGTGGATCTGGTCGAGGATACTGGGGACGTTTGTGCTGCAGTTAAGGCTAAGACCGGTGCTGAGCCCGATAAGGCTGCCGCGAAGAAGGAAACCATGGCTTATGGTATCCTGACCGCTCACAACACCTCTGGCGACAATGAGAACCTGATGATCAAGTTCGACGGCATGCTGTCCCATGATATCACCTATGTTGGTATCATCCAGACCGCAAGAGCTTCGGGTATGACCGAGTTCCCGCTGGACTATGCTCTGACCTGCTGCCACAACTCTCTGTGCGCTGTTGGCGGCACCATCAACGAGGATGACCACGTATTTGGTCTGACGGCTGCTCAGAAGTACGGCGGAATGTTCGTACCTCCGCACCAGGCAGTTATCCATCAGTATGCCCGTGAGGTCATGGCTGGCGGCGGCAAGATGCTGCTGGGTTCTGACTCTCACACCCGTTATGGCGCACTGGGCACCATGGCCATGGGTGAAGGCGGCGGCGAGCTTGCAAAGCAGCTGTGCGGCAGAACCTATGATATCAAGATGCCTCAGGTCATCGCTGTGTATCTGAAGAATGCTCCTCGCCGCGGCGTAGGCCCTCAGGACGTAGCTATCGCCCTGGTTACCGCTGTATTTGACTGCGGTTATGTAAAGAACAAAGTTCTGGAATTCGTAGGCCCCGGCGTGTCCAATCTGTCTACTGAGTTCCGTATTGGTATCGATGTCATGACCACTGAGACCACATGTCTGTCCTCCATCTGGAGAACTGATGAGAAGGTCAAAGAGTGGTATGAGATCCACAAGAGACCCGAAGACTTCAAGGAGATCAACCCCGGCCCCGTGGCTTACTACGATGGCGTTGTGGAAATCGACCTGGCGGAGATCAAGCCGATGATCGCCATGCCGTTCCATCCCAGCAAGGGTTATGAGATCGACTTTGTAAATGCGAACCTGAAGGATCTGCTGCACGACGTAGAAGAGAGAGCCAAGATCTCCTTTGGCGACAAGATCAACTTCTCCCTGCAGGATAAGATCGTTGATGGCAAGCTGTATACCGAGCAGGGCCTGATCGCCGGCTGCGCCGGTGGTACTTTCGAGAATATCTGCGATGCTGCTGATATCCTGAAGGGCACCTACATTGGTTCCGACAAGTTCACTCTGAGCGTATATCCTTCTTCCACTCCTATCTACATGGAGCTGATCAAGAACGGCCGTGCCGCTGAGATCCTGCAGACCGGTGCTATCCTGAAGACTGCATTCTGCGGACCTTGCTTCGGCGCTGGCGATACGCCTGCTAACAATGCGTTCTCCATCCGTCATGCGACCCGTAACTTCCCGAACCGCGAAGGTTCCAAGGTCCAGAACGGACAGATCGCGTCTGTGGCCCTTATGGATGCCCGTTCCATCGCAGCTACCGCTGCCAACAAGGGCTTCCTGACCTCCGCTGAGACCTTCGAGGGCGAGTACACCAAGCCGAAGTACTACTTCGATGCTGACATCTATGCACATCGCGTATACAACGGCTTCGGCAATCCTCATCCCGAGGTTGAGCTGATTGAAGGTCCCAACATCAAGCCTTGGCCGAAGATGACCGCCCTGACGGATGACATCATGCTGAAGGTTGTTTCCGAGATCCACGATCCGGTAACCACCACCGATGAGCTGATTCCTTCCGGCGAGACTTCTTCCTATCGTTCCAACCCTCTGGGCCTGGCTGAGTTCACTCTGAGCCGCAAGGATCCCGCCTATGTTGGCAATGCCAAAGCTGTTCAGGCTGTGGAATATGCCCGTCAGGCCGGAACCAGCCCTTGCGAGGATGCTGGATTCAAGGCTGCCTATGAAGCCATCAAGGCTTGCTTCCCGGATGTTGACCCGATGAAGACTGCCATCGGTTCCACCATCTTCGCTGTGAAGCCCGGCGACGGCTCTGCCCGTGAGCAGGCTGCTTCCTGCCAGAAGGTTCTGGGCGCATGGGCGAACATCGCCAACGAGTATGCCACCAAGCGTTATCGCTCCAACCTTATCAACTGGGGTATGATGCCCTTCCTGTATGAGGGAAGCGACAAGGAACTGCCTTTCGCCCTGGGTGACTATGTATTCATCCCCGGCGTACGCCAGGCGATCACCGATAAGGCTGAGTCCATCAAGGCTTATGCCATCACCGCTGACGGCGTGAAGGAATTCGAAGTCAAGCTGGGTGAGCTGACCGACGCCGAGAGAGATATCATCAAAGCCGGCTGCCTGATCAACTACTACAGAGGCTAAGAGTGACTTTAAGCATTTGTCTTAGACGGATGCAAAACAAAAGAACCCGAGGGGCTGTGCGAAAGCACAGCCCCTTTTTTCGAAGAAGAAAAAGAGGATTGTAATTTCGTGAAATAAATATTATACTACGAGTGGTTTCCACCGGTTCCGGGGAGGAGGGCCGCCTGGCGGTCCAGCCAGGTTCTGGAGCAAAATATCGTAGTACCCGTCAGAAACCGTGGCTGCCGGTGGGGATGTTTCACAGGAAAATACCAGGAGATCGTTTTTTACGCGGTTTACACTGATCACAACGTCAGGTTCCCTTTTATAGGGGCTGATTCACAAGGAGAGTACAACATGGCGGAGCAGTATTCAAAAGAGCAGCTGATGGAACAATTCCTGCAGATCTTCGGCGAGGGAGAGACACCCCGCGTGTTCTTCGCCCCCGGACGGGTGAATCTGATCGGGGAGCATACAGATTATAACGGGGGGCATGTTTTCCCCTGCGCCCTGACCTTCGGTATTTATGCCGCAGCCAGACTGCGGAAAGATAATAAGCTGCGTTTTTATTCAGGCAATGTGGCCCGGCTGGGTGTGTTGGAGAGCAGTCTGGATGCATTGGAAAAGACGGATAATGATTCCTGGACCAGTTATGCCAAGGGCGTTCTGTGGGCCATCGGGGAAAGAGGCATAACGCTTCCCTGCGGTATGGAGCTTCTGATCTGGGGTAACATTCCCAATGGAGCCGGTCTTTCTTCCTCTGCCGCACTGGAGGTCGTAGTAGGACTCGCTGCCCGTGAACTGTACGGACTGTCCCAGCTGACCATGCAGGACTTGGCATTGATCGGCCAGAAAGCGGAAAACGATTTCTGCGGCCTTTCCTGTGGTATTATGGATCAGTTCGCCAGCGCCATGGGAAAACAGGATGCAGCCATCTTCCTGGATACGAATACATTGATCTATGAATATGCACCGGTAAAGCTTCCGAATGCGAAGGTAGTCATCACCAACAGCAACGTAAAGCACAGCCTGGTGGGCTCTGCCTATAACGACCGCCGGCGGGAGTGCGAAGAGGCGCTCGCGGATATCCGGGATGCCATGGAAAAAGCAGGAACAGCCCCTGACGCGCTGCCGAAGTCCCTGGGAGCGCTGAGCGAAGAAGATTTCGAGAACTGGAAGCATGTGATCCGGAACGATATCTGCCGTGCGCGCGCAAAGCATGCGGTCTATGAGAACCAGCGGACCATCCGTGCGGTGGCGGCCCTGAAGAAGGATGACGCGGCTGCCTTTGGAGCGCTGATGAATGCCTCTCATGATTCCCTGCGGGATGATTACGAGGTGTCCTGTCCCGAAGTCGATACCCTGGTAGAACTGGCCCGCAGCGTCCCCGGCGTCATCGGAAGCCGCATCACCGGCGGCGGATTCGGCGGCTGCACAGTCAGTCTTGTTGCCTGTGACGCTATCCCTGCCTTCGAAAAGACCGTAGGAGAGGGCTACCAAAAAGCCACCGGATTAACGGCCGATTTCTATGTGGTAGATATGGGACAGGGAGCCCACGAAATCTAGACAAGATATGCGCTCCGCGAGGATGCGCAGGAATTCATGAATATAGGTGAAAAGGAGCCGTGGGATCAATCCATCCCCAACGGCTCCTTTTTTAATGCTATAATTCCATATTTCCGAACCAGGTCTGCAGTCGGCTCTGAATCAGAGAGAGTTCAGCTTCTTTTTTCTCGCTGTTATCTTTATGTTTTACTAAATAAGTGACTCTCTCCGGAGGTTTTCTTGAATCAGCAATCTCGCTCAGAATTACCCCCTGCGTTTCCTGCAGATGCCTGGCAATAGAAATCGGTACAATAGCCCATCGGCCGGGCTCCCTTATAAAGGCCGCCAGCAATTGGTAGATATCGACTTCCAGGGTGCTCCATTTTCCTTTGCTGATCATTTGATCATGCCAGATCTGGTAATTATTATCCCAGATAAAACATACTTCTTTTTCTCTCGTCAGGTCATCCACAAAAATTGTATCGCGATGGATGGCCTGACTTTTTTCCTGTACGATTACCATCCGTTCCCGCAGGATCGGCTCGACAATAATATTTTTAAAGTGCAGAAGATGAAAGGCAAAACCCAGGTCTATCACATGACGTTCCAGCAATTCATAAATGTTATAGGAATAGTGGGTAGATATCTGAAGCCGAATGTTCAGTTCGGGATCATTTGAGATGCTGCGGTAGAAAGGAAGCAAGGTAACGGCGTTCAAGGTGTTTGGACAGCCGATATGTAGGTGAACTTCATCCTCCTTGTTTCGAAGCATGCTTGTTTCAGACATCAGAGAAAGCCAGCGCTCTGCAATAGTGATGAATTCTTCGCCCTTTTGTGTCAATTCCACCCGGCGCAATCCTTTCCCCCGCACCAGAAGAGAGATGCCCAACTCTTCCTCCAACTCTTTCAGGCGATGACTTACGGTAGGCTGTGATACATACAAGATCTCTGCCGTTTTCGTCAGGCTGCCCGTCTTGGTAAGTGTCAGAAAAGTTTCAATATCTTGCTGATTCATAGGTATTCCTCCGCTCAAACGTTTTTTAAAATATGTTGGTTTCCAATGCCTTGTGTATTTTATATATGATAGCATGCCTAAAAAATATAAGCAATATAAATGATTTGAGAAAATAATATTCATTTTACTTCCTATTATGTTTGTGCTATTTATAATAACAGAACGAAACGGATGGCATCGGACCTTCGCATGGGCCCAGGCGGAGATGATGTCATAGCAAGCATTAAAGGAGTTCAGCTATGTTTGATATTATTAAGCATTATGATAAAGTATCCCCGGAACTGGTAGCAAAATTTGCAGAGTTTGAAGAGAGTGCTTCCCTGCATGAGTGCATGGGCAGAAAGAACGCTTTCGGCGGCAAAGTACATCCTGTTTGGCCCGGATCCAAGGTCTGCGGGACAGCCTTCACCGTAGAAGCCCGCCCCGGGGACAATGTGATCCTGCACAAGGCCATTTCCATGCTGAAGCCCGGTGATGTACTGATGGTCGCCTACTCTGGAGATACCCGCACCGGCGGTATGTGGGGCGGCATGATGAGCGCCTCCGCCAAGGCGCAGGGTTGCCTGGGACTGATTACCGATGGAGCCGTCCGTGATACCATGTTGATGAAAGAGCTGGATTTCCCGGTATTCTCCGCGGCTGTGAACGTGTGCGGAACCACCAAGGCATTCCCCGGTACCATCAATCATCCGGTCGTGATGTGTGGTGTAACGGTACATCCCGGCGATCTGGTCTTCGCGGATAACGATGATGTGGTCGTGGTTCCTAAGGAAATCGCCCAGGAGGTATACGACAAGACCTACGCCAGAGAGAAGAAGGAAGAGATTCTGCTGAAGCGGATCCTGAACCACGAAGGTACCACTTACGATCTGAGCGGATTTAACAAGATCGTGGAAACCCTGGATCTGACGGAAGAGCCCGACTAAACGGACAGAAGAAACATATGATCAGTCAGCACAAGAAGTAGGCTTAATAAGTGCACTGCTGCCATTAAAACGGAACTTGCCGTAGAGGCCAAGGCTCATGGAGGAGAAGCACCATGGATGAGATCAAAATTCTGATATCCGGAGATAAAGCAGTTTCCGTGCAGATGGGAGAGGAGATCAGCCTGGAGGTCAACCGCAGGGTATTGATGCTGCGGGCGGAAATGGACAGAAATCCCATTCCCGGCGTGACAGAGACCATGCCCACCTACGCCAGCCTGATGGTACATTATAATCCGGAGGTGATCCGTTATCGGGATCTCTGCAAAGAAATCAAAGTCCGGGCGGCTGCGATGCAGCCTCTCCCGGAGGGTGAAAAACGTATCGTAGAAGTACCGGTCTGTTACGGCGGTGAATATGGTCCGGATCTGGAACTGTGTGCAAAGCTGGAAAAAACCACGCCGGAGGAGATCATCCGGAAGCATTCTCAGCATGATTATTATGTTTACATGCTGGGGTTCGCACCGGGACATCCTTACGCAGCGCGGTTTGCAGAGCCCTACAGCTTCAAACGAAGAGAGACAGCCCGGGTCATGATTCCCGGAAGGTCCGTGGTCGTTCAGCAGAATCTGTCGGATCTGATTCCTTTTGACCAACCCTGCGGCTGGAACATTATTGGGCAGACGCCCTGTGATATCTGCAATTATAAAAAAGAAGATCCTTTTCTGGTGCATGCCGGAGAATGGATCCGCCACCGGCCGGTGACGCCGGAGGAATATCAGGAAATCCGCGCTCGGGTGGAAGAAGGAACCTGGGAGCGTACAATTATTTCGTAAAGAGGAGGAAGTCATGGGAATACTGGTAAAGGAACCGGGTATTTTTACCACGGTACAAGACGGGGGCCGGGTCGGTTTCCAGCAGTATGGCGTGACCCCTTCCGGTCCTATGGATGAGAGGGCGTTTGCCCAGGCCAACCTGTTGGTGGGCAATCTGGAAGGAACGGAAGAGCTGGAGATGACATTTTCCGGCGGAAGATACCTCTTTGAAGAAGCGGCCGTGATTGCTCTGACAGGGGCAGACATGAAGCCGACCGTAAACGGAGAGCCGATTCCTATGTACCGCGCCGTGAGCATCGCGGCAGGACAGGAACTGGTGTTAGGATTTGCGGTGAACGGCTGCCGCACATACATGGCAGTGACCGGTGGACTGGAGGTAACTCCGGTCATGGGATCAAAGGCAACCCTGGCGGGCAAGCACCTGGGAGGAATAGATGGAAGAAAAATTATGGCGGGGGATAACATCGGCCTCACGGCTTCGGTGCCCGCGCTGAAAGACCAGGCAAAAAGAGTGTTTTCCCGCACCTCTTACCCTCGGAAGGAGATCACGCTCCGCGTGGTTCCCGGGCCGCAGAACAACGGCTTTTCCAGAGAGGAATACCGGAAATTCTTCTGGTACGGTGCGGAAATCACCAATGAATGTGACCGCCAGGGATGCCGCCTCCAGCGAAAAGAACCGGTCCGGCATATCGGAGACGGCAACATTATCAGCGATGGTATTGCGTTCGGCTCCATTCAGATTCCCCCGAACGGTCAGCCGATCATCATGATGGCTGACCGGCAGACGGTGGGAGGATACCCGAAAATAGGAACAGTGATCTCTGTGGACCTGCCGCTGCTGGCCCAGGCCAGGCCCGGCATGAAGGTGCGGTTCGTAGAGGTTGGCATAGAGCTTGCGCAGGAGCTTTATCTGCGAGAAAAGCAGACAAGAAAGCAGATCGCGGAGCGTTGGGGCAATGCCTGAGACGGCGGCTCCGGAAATCATCAACAAGCAGTAAATAAGCCGGAAATGCGAGCGCGCGGCATAGGCGGCTGAAGGAGGAACCCATGTTTTGTGTAGACCTGAACAGTGATGTTGGGGAAAGCTTTGGCGCTTACACCCTGGGAGATGACGAAGAGATCCTGAAACATGTGACGGCGGTGCAGGTGGCCTGCGGCTGGCACGCGGGAGATCCAATGGTAATGGATAAGGTTGTCAGGATGGCAGCGGAACGCGGCATTGCCGTAGGCGCACATCCCAGCTTCCCGGACCTGATGGGATTCGGAAGACGGAAGATGATGCTGTCCTTTGCTGAAGCCAAAAACTATGTGAAATATCAGATCGGAGCGCTGTCCGCCTTTACGAAGACCTACGGCATCCCGATCCATCACATGGCGCCGCACGGAGCCATGGGCAACATGGTCCAGGACGATGTACAGCTGGCGCGCGCTATCTGCGAGGCGGTCTATGAGATCGATCCGGAAATCATTGTTTACTACTGCGCCGGAGCGGTGCTGGGAGAAGAGGCAGAAAAGATCGGCCTGCGCACGGCCTGCGAGATCTTCGCGGACCGCGCCTACGAGGATGACCTTTCCCTGCGCTCCCGCAAGCTTCCCGGTGCCATGATCACCGATGAAGAAGAGTCTATCAAGCGTTGTATCCGGATGGTCAAAGAAGGGAAAGTGACATCCTATTCCGGAAAGGATCTGGACATCAAGGGAGATACGCTCTGCGTTCACGGGGATGGTCCCAAGGCCATTGCTTTCGTAAAACGCATTCACGAAGAATTCACCAAGGAAGGCATCGCAATACAGGCGTTCCGATAATCTAAGAGGAGAAAAATCATGAATCAGAAAAAAGGCGGAATGAGCATTTCCAAAAAAATGCTGATCGCTCTGGTGAGCGGACTGATCGTAGGTATTGTTTTTATGATGATCCATCGCAGCATGGTGACATCCGGCAATGAAGCAGGATGGAACATGATCAATAAGCTGCTGTTTCAGGATATCACCGTGCCGGACGGCGTGGGTGCCATCGGTCTCTTTTACATCATCGGTCAGATCTTTATGAAGGGTCTGCAGGCAGCCGTTGTACCGCTGGTGCTGGTATCCCTGAGCCTGGCGCTCTGCAGTATTTCCAATTCCACCAAGCTGGGCCGCATTGCCGGCAAGACGTTGGCTGGATTCTTTATCTTCTACTGTGTAGGCGCACTGATCGCCTGCGTGGTAGCGTTCCTGATCAAATCTGCCGGTCTGTTCAATGTGACCATCGCCGGTGAAGGATTGGGCGAAGCCGCCACCATCGACGCCTTCAACCCGCTGGCCGTTATTGTAAATGCGGTTCCGAACAATATTACATCTGCTTTCAGCACCAACAACAGCATCCTGGCGGTCGTCTTCACTGCCGTTGTTATCGGTATCTGCATGAACGCCCTGGGCGAGAAGGCAGAACCGCTGAAGAAGGTGTTCGAAAGCGCCAATGAGATCATCCAGATGTACCTGAACTTCCTGATCGAGAAGGTCGGCCCCATCGCCATCTTCTGCCTGGTCACCCGCACCTTCGCCATCTACGGCGTAGAGTATCTGGCGCCTGCGGCTACGTATGTGATTTCCGCTATGGCGACCTTGCTGATCACCTGCTGCGTGATCTACCCGCTGGGCATTATGATAACCACGGGCCTGAATCCTATGCAGTTCCTGAAGAAGATTGCCAAGGTTGGCGTTTTTGGTTTCTCCGTGAACTCCTCCGCCGCCACCCTGCCCCTGAATACTCGCACCAACCTGCAGGAGCTCGGCTGCGGCGAGGAGATCACCTCTTTCGTACTGCCTACCGGCATGACCATCAATATGAACGGTACCACCATGATGCATATGTTCGCCGTTACCTTTATTGCGACGGCCGCCGGCATCGAGGTGACTCCGGCCAACATGATCGTTATGGCACTGCTTTCCATCTGCGCGGCAGCCGGCACACCGGCCATCCCGATTGCAGGTACAACGATGATTTTTACCGTTCTCTCCGGCATGGGCTGGACGACAGACGCCTGCCTTCTGGGTTATGCACTGGTCGTGGCTATTAACCGGCCGGTGGAAATGGCACTGCTGCCTCTGAACGTTATCGGTGATGCGGCGGTCAACGTAATCGTCAACGCCAGCGAGGGCGAGCTGAACAAGGAAATGTACAATTCATAAGAAAATACCGGACGCGCCGGGGGACGACTCCGGCGCGCCTTTCAGAAGAGTGAGGATATTACAATGAGCTTTGAGACTGCAAAAAGAATGGAGGCACTGCCGTTTTCCGGAATCCGTGTAATGATGGAGCGGGCGAACCGCATGCAGAAAGAAGGAGCCGATATCATTCATATGGAGATCGGACGGCCGGATTTTGATACTCCGGAGGTGATCAAGCAGGCGGCCTATGACAGCCTGGCCAAAGGGCACGTTTTCTACACCTCCAACTACGGCATCCCTGCCCTGCGGGAGGCCATTGCCGAAAAGCTGACCAAGGAAAACGGCGTAGCCTATGCCCCGGAGGAGATTTTGGTAACCATCGGCGTGGGTGAGGGTACCTATGCGGCGGTGGCTGCTTTCTGCAACCCCGGCGAGGAGATCCTGGTCCCCAATCCTGTGTGGCTGAACTATATCCACGTGCCGAACTTTTTTGGCGCGGTTCCGGTGGCTTATGATCTGAAGGAAGAAAGAGACTATCAGATTGATGTAGAAGAGCTGGAAAGCAAGATCACAGACAAGACCCGCATGCTGGTCATCAATACCCCCGGCAATCCGACCGGCGCCGTGCAGACACGGGAGACGCTGGAGCAGCTGGCAGATCTGGCAAAACGGCATGACCTGATCGTGGTATCGGATGAAATCTACGAGAAACTGGTCTACGGGGATACAAAGCATGTCAGCATCGCTTCTCTTCCCGGCATGAAGGAGCGGACCATCACGCTGAACGGCTTCTCCAAGTGCTATTCCATGACCGGCTGGCGCCTGGGCTACGCCGCGGCGCCGGTATCCATGATCCAAGGCATGGTCAGGGTCCATCAGTATATCAATACCTGCGCCTCTTCCTTTGTACAGGAGGCCGGCGTGGTGGCGCTGAAAAAAGCGGAGCCGGATGTTCAGATCATGGTGAAAGAATACGAACGCCGCAGAAACTACGCCGTTAAGGCGCTGAATGCCATGGAGGGAATCAGCTGCAGAACACCCGGCGGCGCCTTCTATATCTTTGTGAATGTAAAATCACTGGGAAAGACCTCTGCAGAGGTGGCGGATTATCTGTTGGATCACGCTCATGTGGCTACGGTCCCGGGATCCGCATTCGGCGAGGGCGGCGAAGGCTACATCCGTCTGTCCTATGCGACTGCATATGATCAGATCGTAGAAGCTATGAAACGTATGGAAAAGGCCTTTAATGAACTCAGGGAGGATAAATAAATGAAGATCGTTGTATTGGACGGATATACGGAAAACCCCGGGGATCTTTCCTGGGAGAGACTGGAAGCACTGGGCGAGTGTGTGGTCTACGACCGCACCTCCTATGAGGAATCTCCGCTGATCGCAGAGCGCATCGGGGATGCACAGATTGCTGTCATCAACAAAACACCCATCAGCCGAGCCACCATGGATGCCTGCCCCAATCTGAACGCGATCGCCGTGCTTGCGACCGGCTACAATGTGGTAGATGTGGAAGCTGCGAAAGAAAAGGGAATCGTAGTTATGAACGTGCCCACCTACGGCACCCAGATCGTAGGACAGTATGCGGTCGGCCTGCTGCTGGAGATCTGCTCTCACTACGCCCATCATGACGCAGCCGTGAAGGAAGGCCGTTGGGAGCACAACGATGACTGGTGCTTCTGGGATTACCCCATGATCGAGCTCTACGGTAAGACCGCCGGTGTGATCGGGCTGGGCCGCATCGGTCAGGCTACCGCGAAGATCTTGAATGCATTGAACATGAAGGTGCTTGCGTATGATGCATATCAGAGCGAGGCAGGAAAGGCTGTGGCAGAGTATGTCCCTCTGGATGAGCTGTATGCCCGCTGCGATGTCATCTTCCTGCACTGCCCGCTGTTCCCCTCCACTGAGGGAATGATCAATAAGGAAAGCATCGCCAAAATGAAGGATGGCGTGATTCTGATCAACAACAGCCGCGGCCAGCTGGTCGTGGAGCAGGATCTGGCGGATGCTCTGAATTCCGGCAAGGTCTATGCAGCGGGTCTGGACGTTGTTTCCACAGAGCCCATCCGCGGGGACAACCCTCTGCTGACGGCAAAGAACACCATCATTACACCCCACATTTCCTGGGCCGCACAGGCCGCCAGACAGCGAATCATGGATATCACGGCGGATAACCTGGAGGCTTACCTGGCAGGAAGCCCGGTAAACGTGGTAAACAAGTGATAGAATCGAAAGGACTTGGGAAGGCCTGAAAAATCTGAAGAGATGCCGTCGATTCTCCGGGGCTAACCGATTGCCTTGGGAGCGGCTGTGATGCAGGTCGCGGGACAGTACGCCCCATGCCTAAAGGTAAGATTTCGAATTTACACCACATTCAGGACATGTCTTTCAGGACTCGGCTCGACACATGCCGCGGTGCATGGTGTGGCGCAAGTGGTACATGTCGTGACACATGTCGCGGTGCAAAATCTAGGGTAGCGATAAATTTTTAATACCTCGGAATTTGCACAACATACCATTTATGACCTTTGAAAAGAGTGAAATGTGCAATATTCAAGGTCGTACAATAGATTTGCTACCCTTTTTGATCCTTTCTGCTTGATTCAGAGACGAAAAAAGGGTGGCAAATCTTGTTTATTTCCCGGGTTATTGCACAAATCAATTTTGATATAGGAGTCCTGTGTCCGGGATGTGCAAAAATCCGGAGTCGCAAAGATCGTTTGCTACCCCTGGTTTTTGCACAGAAATTCTTTCGGCTCCGCACCTGTGCCAAACTGGTCTATTTGATTCGTAACCTGACACTAATGCAGTCATATGGCACAAAACAAGTGCCAGGCGCCTGAAAAATGACATTCTGAGCAGGTGGATGGGGAGACATATTTAGTGGGTATAGGCAAAATAGCACAAACGCGGAGCCGGAAGTTTTTCTGTGACAGATTGTGCCATTGCGGAAAGGATCATGGCAATTCTATTTTATGCTGTTCGTTAATTAACTAAATCTTCGTTCCAGTACCCATAACCTTTAGCGATTATCCTTGTTTGTCATGTGATTTTGATCCGTTTTGACTTTTGATTGTTCGTGTTGCAAGCATTTCCTGATAACAGTTCCCCTGTTTTGTTCTCGTTGAGGGTCCTGACAAGGGTACTGTTTTTGACTTGCCGGTGATATACGAACATTTTCGACCTAAAGCCTCACAAAAGCATTAAAAACCGGTCTATTTCGGGGGTACTGAAATTTAGCAACATTGAAATTACGAACGTAGCCAAGAGATATCCATAATTTCTGGTCAGCAGCGGTGATTCAATACGGGAATAACAGAGCTCCCAGCTGCCGGAATGATATCTCCAAAGAAAACGGTAGGCCGGCGCAGGGTTTCTTCACAGCGAACTTCGACGTGTTGGAGCGCTGATCGTCTATTAAAGCAAGTCCCCATGGCATTTATAAAGCCCGCGCGGAAACACGTTCGGATAAGTTCGCCGCGAAGAGGCCCGGAGTGGCCGTGTTTTCGTGGAGATATCATTCCGGCAGCGGCAGTTGTCGATACATCCCACGTATCGTCCATGCCGCCATCTCACGTCCGCATCCGCGGGCGCTCGCTGTCGCGGCTTTCGCCGTATGCCAAGAAAACATTAAGCAGTCCCGGATGAGCAAGCTCCTCCGTGTCTGCTTAATGTTTCTTGGCGCATGGACTCAATGCTAACGCGCAAACCTATAGTTGTCATCTGCAATAAAGGCCCTCTTGACTTCTGCGCCATTCCATGGTTTAGTTATGGCTGTGCATGGGAGGTTATGATACATGCTGGCAGTATTTCAATATGCTTTTAACGCGGTAAGTCCGATTCTTATATTAGGTGCCATCGGCTATCTGGCCCGGCAGATGGGCTGGTTCACAAAAGACGCCCTGAAGGCAATGAACCGGTTCAATTTTCGCTTCTGCCTGAGCTGTTTAATGTTTGTGAACGTATATGAAGCAGAAAACTCTATGGGGCTTGTACCTTCACTGCTTCTGACCTTGTTTGCTGCGCTGATTCTGCTGACGGTCGTGGGGGTTGCGGCGGCGAACCTGGTCACGAAGGATGGCAGCCGGAAGGCTATTCTGGTGCAGGCGGCGTTTCGCTCTAACTACGCCATCATTGGGCTTCCGGTGGTCGCTTCCCTGGCAGGGCAGGAAGCCCTGGGCTTGGCTAGCCTGTTCCAGATCCCTTGCGTCATGTACTACAATGGAATGTCAGTATTCCTGCTTTTGCACTATGCCGGGCAGCATAGTGATTCAGAAAATCCTGTCCGCAAGGTAGTGACGGGCATTCTGACCAATCCGCTGATCGACGGCCTGCTGGTCGGGACCGCGGTTCTCCTGCTGCGTCCTCTGATTCCGACCGGTGCGGACGGACAGATGCTCTTCACCATTTCCGGGAGCCTTCCCTGGGCCTATCAGGTCGTCAAATACCTGGCCAATATGTCCACACCGCTGGCACTGATCGTACTGGGCGGGCAGATGGATTTTAAGAGCATTGCTGGTTTTCGGCGTGAGCTGATCACCGGGGTCTTTCTGCGTCTGGTCGTCGCGCCGGCACTGGGTTTTCTGGTGCTTTTTGTGTCCTACGGATTGGGGCTGGTGGATCTTCCCCGGGCTGTTGTGGCCTTGGTGACCGCCGTCTTTTCATCGCCCCTGGCGGCGGCTTCGGTAGTAATGGCTGCGGAGATGAACGGAGATGATCAGCTCTGCGGGCAGATCGTGGCCTGGACCAGCGCACTGGGTATGTTCTCGCTGTTTGTTGTGATCTCGCTGCTAAGAGCGACCGGCTGGCTGTAAGATATCGTCTCTGCAAAAGCCTGCTCAAAAAGTATTCGGCAATTTCACGGAAAGTCCCCGGCGGTTGACGTGGGGGACTTTTTTTCGTATACTCAGAAGAAGATGCCGGTATGACCGGCGGGCAGCCAGACACAAATAACAGCTTGTGTAGGGCTTCACCAGAACCTGCGTGATAATGGAATGCAGAACGGGAGAATACTATGGGATATGGATTTCTTGTCTTTCTGTGCAGTGCATTGATCCTGGCCGCTCTGGGCGGCTTGTTTTACGTGCTGCGGAAAAAATTCCGGTGGAACACGAAAGTGTCTCTGCTGCTGTACATTTTTATCCTGATCTGGAGCGCCCGCTTTGCGGTTTGCTTTGCAGGAAACGTGGAAGGATCAGCTGGTCTCAGCGCCGGTGAAAAGCTGATGGACAGTCTGGTACACACCCTGCAGACATTCAGTATGGATGAAAGCTATACGGCGTTTACCCTGGAGGGAAAACGTCTGTTGGCAGATGTTTATGGGTACTCCTTCCTGGCAGAGGTCTACGGCGTGGTCATTTCCGCCCTGGACATCTTTGCGCCGATCATGGGAGGAGCTATATTATTGGAGATCCTGACCAGTGCATTCCCCAGACTGTATCTGGCCGTACGGCCCTTCCGCCGGAAATTTGTCTTTTCAGAGATGAATGAGGCGGCCGTTACACTGGCGGAGGACATCTGCCGCGGGGATCATTTTCAGACCATTCTCCGTCAGGGCGCGCTGGAGTTCCGGCCGCTGATCGTCTTTACGGATGCCTATCCGGATCAGGAATCCGAGGCGAAATCTGAGTTGTTCGGCCGCGCAAGAGCGATGAAGGCCGTCAGCATCAAAACAGACCTCACGCATCTTCGGTTTGTGAGATCTAAATCGGTCTACTATTTCCTGATGGATGAGGACGAGGATAAGAGTATTACAGCACTCGCGGGACTGTTGGACGGCACCGCGGAGGGTGAAATTATGTGGCCGGAGGGCACCGAAGAGGACGGCGGCGAGCCGCGCACCAAGGTGTTTGCCTTCTGCCGCAGCCGCATGAGCGCTACGATGATCCGCAACCTGGTGGAAAGCAGTCCCCGGGGAGCAAAGATGATGGTACGTCCCATCCGTGACTATGCGAATACTGCCATCAGCCTGATGTATGAAGTGCCGCTGTTCACGGCGCTTGCGGGGCGGACGGAGGCGGAAGCGAATGCAGCGCAGACAGATGAAAAAGCGGAAGCTGCACAGACAAAGGAAAAAACGACGGCAGAACGCCCGGGAAAAACGATCATAGTAGATGGATTTGCTACGGAAAAGGATGCCGAGGGGAGAATCGGCGGTCTGGTTCCTGTCCGGGAGCTTCATGTGGCGATCCTTGGGAGCGGCAGCATCGCCGAGGAAGTAATGAAGGCCGTATACTGGTGCGGCCAGATGGGCGGCATTCAGCTGTATATCCACGTGCTGTCACAGGAGGCGCCTGCGCTGATGGAACGCCTGAAGCGGGTGTGTCCGGAAATGATAGCTGTGTGCGAAGCCGATTCCGACCTGCTGAAGATCTATCCGAAGAGCGATTCGTCCCTGAAGAATCCTCCGTATGCCATTCTTTCCGGTCTGGATACGTCCGTGGATGTGGAAGATCTTACCTCTTATCCGGCCGGTCTTCTGGAGAAGACCGATTACTTTGTGGTAGCGCTGGGATCGGATGAGAAAAACATTTATGTGGCCACGGAGCTGCGCCGGGAACTGACGCGCCGCGCGCTGCTTAGCGGAGCGGACCGGCATCCGGTCATTGCACCGGCCATCTTTGAGGATCGTCTGGCAGAGTCTATTACGATCAAGGTCCCCGGAGCTTATGAGCCCTATCTGGTGCCGTTTGCCACGCTGGAAAAACGCTTCAGCTGTCAGAATGTGTTCATGGTAGATGTGACCGCGGAGGCGCTGGCCGGTGCGGATCTCTACGATGCCAAGCATCACGAAAAACAGAAAAAGGATGAATACTACGACTGGGCCAATACAGCCCGCGCCGTGCATGCGCCGTACAAGCTCTTTGCCATGGGTGCCGTCACGGGGGTAGATTTGACCGCGCCTGCGTCTAAGCGTTTCCTGGGGACAAAGACAGACATCCGCCCGGATGACGCCGCGTTTTCCTGGATGGAGCATCGCCGGTGGAATGCCTTCCAGCGTACCCAGGGTTTCCGCGCCCCCACAAAGGAGCAGCACGACCGTTATTATAAGGAAACATTATCCCACAAGCATGTGGAGCTGAAGCTGCATCCCTGCCTGGTGGAAAGCAGCCTGCGCGGCAAAGACATGCCGAAGGAGATTCCCTTTGATGAAAGCGTTTACGACGCACTGGATCTTGTGTCTGCCTATGACTATCACCTGATGTGTGAGACAAAGCGGAAGGAGGAGACAGCCGAAGGGCGGCAAGGCGGCGAGTACAAACAGTGGGATGATTATGAGAACGATGAGGCAGCAAGGGCCCTGATGGATAGGCTGGCATAGTGAAAAGAAAAGACAGAAAAAGGGATCTCTGGATGAAAAAGCCAGGGTATCCCTTTTTCTTTGCCTGAAGTGAATAATTTATCACAATGCTTCCGCACAAACGTAGTAAGGAAGAGTATCGTATTACTTGAAGTGTCGTCAGTTTTGGGCTAAGATATATCCTAAGGAAGGTGACAGGGCATGAATAATACCAGAAATGATTTTGATATGTTCCGGATGACGGAGGAGGAAGAGGGCGGTCAGAACTTTACGCAGTCGGATCCGGGGAAAGCGCAAAAAGGCTTCCGCCTGGAGGAGGAGCCTCTTTTGGTCCGCGACCGCAAAAAGATCATACAGTGCGCTGTCATTCTTGCGGCGGTATTTATTGTAAGCTATGTGATCTGGCCGATGGATATTTCTAATTTTTATCTGACAAATGCGGCTGTGGAGAAGTTTGTACAGGGACTGTTCTCTATGAACGGAACCCTTCTTGCGGAGGGCGGAAAGGAAATGCTGCTGTGTATGCTGCAAGACCTTGCTCAGATTGGCCGGGCTTTTCTTACGGTAATTGTGTCTCTTGTGATCATGAAACTGACGGTTCTGCGAAAGAAAAAAACGAGGAGATAGAAGTGCTATGAGTCGAGTGATCCGCTTGTTTGTCAGCTCTACCTTTAAGGATTTTGCGGATGAGCGCGATGCGCTGATGCAGCACACATTTTCCACACTTCAGGAGGAATGCCGGAGAGATGGAATATCCTTCCAGGTCCTGGACCTTCGGTGGGGGATTTCCGAGCAGTCTGCTTTGAATAACGACACGCTCCGGATCTGTCTGGAAGAAATCGAACGGTGTCAGCGAATTTCTCCCGATGTGAATTTCCTCCTTATGGTGGGGGAGCGTTCGGGCTGGCACCCTCTGCCGACAGAAATATCCCGCGGGGAATGGGAACTCTTGATGCAGGCCGGTGAACATGCCGCGGCAAAGGATGTCGGTTGGCCCCGCTTGAAAAGCCTGATGGAAGCCTGGTATGCAGTGGATGAAAACGACATGGAGTGCCCAAGATGCCTGCGCCCGAGGGAGGGGATCTACGCTGAGGATCCAGCGGCGTTTCACACAGCAGAGAAGGAATTGAGGGAAGGGCTGGTCTGGCTGGTGGAACAAGCAGGCCTCCCGTCGGAGGAGATGGGAAAATATCAGGATTCAGCGACCACACAGGAAATCGTGAGAGGGCTGCTGCGCAATCCCGACCGGCTGCGCGGGCAGACTTTTGCCATGTTTCAGGATGATCCGGACAGTGTGGAAGATGAAATCAGCCGCGCGGAATGTCGCAGACTCCGGGAACGGATTCGACAGAATCTCCCGGACAGCCAGATTCATACCTACCGAGTGGGCGACAATGCATACCTGGCTGCGGTAGAGGCCTTTTTACGTCAAAAAATTCAGGAAGAGAAAGAACGGTACCAGGCGATTGGCGCCTTTGAAGAGACACTGCGCAGCGAGGAGCGGGAGCAGCATTATCTGGAGCGGGGATATAGCAGCAGAGGGGAGCTGGAAGAGGCGTTTGCACGTTTTCTGGAGAGCCATGCCGGAGAGACGTTGCTGCTGACCGGCCCTTCGGGGAGCGGGAAAAGCTGGCTGATCCGTTATTTTTTGCGGGAGGCAGGCGAAAACATAACGGCAGCTGTCTTTACGGATGTGCAGCCAGCCTGTCGCCGAATGCAAAATATATACGCCTATCTGCTGTACAGGCTGGGCATCTCCGTCGGAAAAGCACCCGCAGACAATGCCGAACTGAGGAATTGGTTCGAAAAAGCACTGCAATCTCTGCCGGAAGATCGGCCGGTCCGTATTTTTGTGGACTGTGTGGAAGGGATTGAGGATTGGCGGGAGCAGGCGGACAGTCTGCTGGGTATCACGGTGCCCCGGAATGTAACGCTTATCGTAAGCGCCATCAGCCAAAACGCACTGAAGAGGCAGGAGCGGGAGATGAAAATCCCCTGTTTCAGCATGCCGCCTCTTTCGCGAGCGGGGGCTGTCCGTCAGATCCTGGAATACCTGGAAAAAGGTGGACGGCGGCTGACGGCGCATCAACAGGAGATTCTTTCGGAAAATATCCCGGAGACGCCGATCCCGCTGCAGGCTGCGGTGATTGCCGAAGGGCTGATGCGCCAACGCAGCTTTACAGCTTTTGTGCCGCAGGATTCGCTGTATTCGTTAGAGGATACCTTGCGGTATTTCTGCCTTCGGACAGGACAAAAAGAATATACGGTGCTGCGGCGTCATATTCTGGGATATTTTGCGCTGGTGCATGTCGGGTTACAGGAAGAAGAACTGCTCCGATTATTGACAGTTGATGAAGCAGTGCAAAAAGAGATCCGGAATATTCACGGCGATGATAACAGAAGGCTGCAGAATGCGCTTGCGATTTCGTTTCCCCCGGCACTCTGGGCCAGGGCATATTATGAGATACGTCCTGTGCTGACGGAGATCCGTCAGGATGGAATGATATTGCTTTCCCTTCGTCATAATCGTCTGAGAGAGGCAATCCTACGTCTCCTGGAAAAAACAGAAGTGCGGGCTCTGCAGGAAAATCTGGTGCGGTATTTTCAGGACGAAGAGAGAAATCCATGGGCTTGGATTTCAGGGAAGGGAGAGATCCATCCCAACCGCAGAAAATATGAGGAGCTGGAGCCTCTGCTCCGGACGTCGGACCGGGAGGAGGACAGGCGCCGCTTCCTGGAAGATGTTAGATATGCAGACTGCGCCCTTCGCTTTGGCGGCCTTCTTTCTTTGGTGAAGATTTATGAGCAGTGGGTCCGCAGGAAAAAAGAGAGCGGGACGCCGGCGGAAATTCTGTTCCTGCTGCAGGAAAAGCCGGAACTTTTTTCGCTGTTCCCGGATTCCTTTCTGCCGGCAGTGGTATCGCGTGGGCTGGCATCTGACAGGCTGCTCAGAGAATATCGCCTTCCGGGTTATATCAAAGGACAGGAAAAGAGCCGAAAAGCCGGAAGATATCATTTTCATGATATGGAACAAGGGCGGATGGCCCTGCGTGCCGATGGTATTCTGGCAGTCCTCTCCCGGGGAATGATTCATATGGCTGATCTTAGACTGGGAATCACACTTCCGGTGTATTGCAGGGTGCCGATGGAGGATGGCTGGATCTACTGGAATCGAGAAGACTTATGCGTGCGGGATGAAAGCCGGCGGGTGGTCCTGTGTTTCGACGGAGAGGAATTGTTCGTGCGTGCTGTAATGCCTGCGACCCCGTATGAAAAGATAGAGGCCCCGGACCGGCTGCAGCCGACAGATCCCTATGCCTGGCCGGAGTATGAGGTCATGTTCTCCCCGTATTACCGGCATCTGTCCTTCCGTGGGCGAAATGGCGTTACGAGAGCTGCACTTCCTTATGAGGAGGATGAATCGCCCCGGGTGCGGTTCCGCGCACATACAGTCTGCATAGAGACCAAGGGACGATATTTGGATATTATTGACGCGCAGGCAGGCCGTCTGCGTGGGAAGAGAAGAAGTTATTTTGCCATCGATGAATATACGGTTACATCCGACGGAAGGTTTGTGCTTGTCCGCCTGCTGGACGGCAGTATGACGTTGGTGGATACCGAAGTGCTCCCCGCTGGGGAAGCGGTCGATCTTCGGGAAAATATCGGAGGTGCGTCCGGCTTGCGGAGAACACTGGCGGAAGTGGGGAAAATGTTCTTCGCAGGCGCCAGGTCGGCCATCAATACGGATATCGCCGTAAAAGACGGATATACCGCACTTCACAGGGGCGATGCAGATAAGGGAACAGATCTTTTGCCGCAACGGATGGTGTTTTCTCTTCGGTACGGATATGCAGCCTGCTATTATCGCAGGGGAAGTTCCAGTATGCTTGGCATTTATTCTCTGAAGGATCATCAGCTGCTCCGTATGGAGGAAGATATTCCCGAAATGTTTGAGAGCGATCAGGTACGGCTGCCCATGTACACGGTCCGGAACGGAAGATGCGTTGTTCTGTGCCTGGGTGGAGCCTGGCATCTGTATGATATAGAAAGCGGCGCGCACGAAGTTTGTGCGGAACGTCCGAAGGAGGATGCAGATGAAAAACTATCGGCGATGATCCGGGAACAATATGCGTCCGGGATCATGGAATACCGCACACAGTCGGAGGGAAGCGTGAGCCGGCACACGGCGGATCTGTCCGGCGTGGAAGGAAGGAGCGCGCTGGGAAAAATATCAGATGACGCGCTGGAAGCGGTAATTAAATCCTTACGGGTAGTGCTGTTCCGCGGAGAACGAAAATTCCGGGATGCAGGGATGCTGTATGAGGAATTAAGACATCTGCCGGTATGTTTCGATCCGGAAAAGGGATATTTCTGGCTGATCGATCCTGTCCATGATATGATCCATGTTTATGACGTCCACGGAAGGTGCCTGGCCCGGGATCAGATTGATATGGATGCCACATGGGCGGATATAGATGAATACGGAAGACTGGTAGTGATGTCCGGCGACAGCGGGCAGTCTGTGATCAGAGAGCTGATTACAGTATAAAAACGATAGGGTGAAAGGGGGAGAAAACATGGCATTGACACAGGAAAACCGGAGGAAGCTGGAAGACTTAGCTTTGGAGAAGGGGGGACTTTTCCCGCAGGCGGAGCTGTTCGGCGATATGCCTGTGCTTTTTGTAGGACTGGGCGGCTTGGGAGTGCGCACGCTGCAGGTGATCCGGCGGAATATACAAGGGAGAGAAGGCGCCGCCGAGAAGGCTTTCTTTTTAGCCATTGACAGCGATGAACATGATCTCCAGGCATATCGCGATGGCATTCATGTCGCAGATGCCGGAATGAATGAGGTGATATCCATATTTGCGCCTGGTATTGTACCAGGGCTTTTCGGCCCCAATGGGGCTGGTGGCATACGGAAAAACGGACGTTTATTGCTGACAGCAGGCCACAAATATGAAGCAATACAGAATTATCTGAGCAGATGTGTTATGCGGATTGAATCTATACTGCATGGGATGGGGAAATTTCAGGTCATCCTAATTTCCGGTACGGGCGGCGGAACGGGCGGCGGAATTGTGGTCGATGTGGCTTATATAATCCGAAATGCAATGATGCATCTGGGAGTAGCAGCGGATCGCTATCTGCTGCAAGGGTTTCTGTTCCTGCCGGATGTAATGTCCGGAATACCAGGGCTGATGATGGATTATGCGCAGCGGAAGATGATTGCCGCAAACGGTTATGCTGCGCTGAAAGAAATAGATTACTACCTACAGCCGCTCGCGGAACGTGAGCCTTATGTGCTGGAATTGCCGGGGCAGACGGTGACTTCAGAGGCAGCTGTACTGGACCAGTGCAAGCTCATCTCTGGGAAGACGGCTGCAGGGAACTTTCGCAGTACAGATCGGACCGTGCAGATGGTCGGGGATTGTCTGGCAGAACTAACGGCGGAAATCCATATGCCGCCCGGAAACGAAATGCCGCTGCAATATTTGTCCGGGAATGGCTATCAAATGCTTCTCTTCGAAAAAAAGGAGATACCGGAGCGGGAAGTGCTCACGTGGACTGCGAGTCAGATCTGGCAGCAAATGATGGAGGCGTGGAGTGTCCAGGGACATCAACTGGAGCAGGCAGGGCGGCATGTGCTGGCAGGAATCCTTATGAACGACGGTCCCTCCCTTATGAACTTTGCCTTGCATAGGCTGGGGTATGATGGACAGGCTTTTCGGGCGGAGGCTATAGAGGCAGAGCCGTTTCCTACACGGGCACAACTGTTAGATGATCCGGAATATGGTTTTAGACGGGCGGCAGAAGTGGCGGAAGTATGGAGAGGACGTATCCTGAAAAGGCTGCCTGAGCTGGAAACGGATATTCGAACGATCATCCGGGAGAGGCTGAACAACTGCCTGGATAGGGGACCGTTCTTCGTGGCCGCCTTGCTGGATGGGAATCGTTCACACCTGTATAATAGAGGAGAACGAGCCTGGCCGGGAATCATTCATTTCTTGAACGTGATGCGGGAATCAATGAATGAGATGGCACAGAACGCGATGCGTCGTTTTGAAATTGAGCGGCACCAGTTGCCGGAGCTGGCTGTCCGGGCATCTTCTCCTTTCGCCGGCAGAGCAGTAAAAAGTGCGTATATGGAGGAATGCTGCAATATAGCAGAGGGCCTCATCATATATGAACTTCTGTCACGGGTCATGATCGATGTGCTGGGGCGTCTACAGAGAGAGCTGACAGGGGATCTAATAGTTAGGTGGGAGCCATATCAGGAGATTGTTGAATATGTGGAACGAATTCTGAAGGATGATGCGGAAGCGGTTTACAACGCAGGTGTCGGAATACCGAATGAGGACGCTTTGATTGATCTGCCGGAGGCAACCGGTCAGCGGATCCGAGCGGTTCTGCACGAAATAGCAAATCCGAATCAGGTGAAATTGATTTCACATTGTATCAGTAATTCCATGCGCCTTCATCCGGGTTGGTGGGGGGATGTCCGGGAAAATGAGGAATTCCGGGCAGCCTCTGAGATACGGGATATATTCCAGGGATATCTCCAGGGTTCATTGGAACCTCAGTTGCCGGAGAAGCTGATTATGATCTCCCGGTTTCCCGGTCATCTTGATGTCCAACAGGTAAATAACGAGTGGAACATGAACGGAACTGTTCGGCACAATGCGCTGCAGCAGGCTGCTGATGAGATCATAGCTGCTTTTTCAGGAACGATGGCTGCGCTGCTGCCGGGTGGAGTAACACAGAAAACGTTATTCCTGGCGCCGGCGAGCACACCGGATCTTACGTCAAGAGTGACTGTGCTGCTGCCGCCGGATACCCTGAGAGGGGTGTATATGGGCGGTGCGCCAAGATATACATTGGCAGGCATACGTTATCCGGTTGCATTTTCGACGATTCCGGATATCGAAGAATACGCAAGGTTCTATCAGCAGGAACCGACAATGCCTGGGCTTCATCTGGATGAAGAGACTCAGCGCTGGCACGATTATCATCCTTCGGGGATGTCAGTATAGAACAATCCGTTGACAGATTTCTAAGACAGGGGGAGAGAAAATGTTTGGAAAAATTATATTTACGGCGGTGGTTGCAGCCGTCCTTGGGAGTATTGGGATATTTTGCAATGCCAGGTGGAAAAACAGTGACCCGGAGATACGAGCACTGGCTCCTTGGGGAATAATGACGCTGATTGGATTGTTTGGCTGGATCGCTCTTCTACTGTTTTTGTTTGGAGGACTGGGGGGAGCCTGCTTTTTGTTTATTCTGTTAACGGCTGCATTGCTGGCCCTTACAGGTAATAAGGCTCTAAAGGCCGGTATGGACAGGGGTGAACTGCCGAAGCTTCTGGGAATTGTTTTATTATCAGGCTTGGGAAAATGGATGGGAACACTTCTTCGCTATACCATTATAGGTATTCCAGCTGTCAGATATCTGGAGGGTGCCGGAAAATATGGTCTGGAAGCAATGGGAGAAGAATTATTAAGAATAGCAGAGGAGGAGGCAAAGAAGCCCCGGCAGGAGGAACCACAGCAGAGTGTCTGGGATACATACGATACATACGCTCGACAGGAGCCTGAACCCGAACCGGAAAAAAAGGTGGAAGTATGGAGGCCCAACGGACTTGTGAATGAATATCTGAAAGTAAATAGTGATAATACCATGTATTACGATCCCGATGACGGTGAATGGCACAGAATACCGGATTAGAGTGTGTGACGATCGGTAGTGGAATTGTCACATAAAAAACACAAAAAATATTACGGAAATGTTTGATAAATTGTGCAAACTACGATAGAATAGTCTTATTATGGATTTGCGAATGATGTCGCAAAAGATCGGGGGATCATATGGGTTTTGATGAAATGGGAGGCGGCTTTGATGGCGGGATGGAAAGTGTCAGCGAAGCACCTTCCATTTCTGAGGTTCCGGAGATCAGTGAAAGCATAGAAGAACCGGCTGAGGTGGATTTCGGAGATCTGGAGGTCCCGGAAGAGATGCCGGCGGAAGTCGGGGAGATGGAAGAAATCGGGGAGTCTGATTTTGAGGATCTGGACTTCGGCGAACTGGACGAAATGCCGGAAGAAGGATTGGAAGATATCCCGGAAGACAGTCTGGACTTCGAAATGGAAGATGATTTCGAAGACATTCCGGAGGAGGATATCGAGGACATTCCAGAAGATATCGAGGATATTCCTGAGGATATTGAGGACGTTCCAGAGGAGATCGAGGATATTCCGGAGGAAGAAATCGAAGAGGAGATCGAGGACATTCCAGAAGAAGAGATCGAAGATATCCCTGAGGAAGAGCTTGAAGAAGAAATCGAGGATATCCCTGAGGAAGAACTCGAAGATATCCCAGAGGAGGAACTCGAAGAGGAAATAGAAGATATTCCAGAGGAGGAACTCGAAGAAGAGATCGAGGACATTCCAGAAGAAGAGATAGAAGAGGAGCTCGAGGATATCCCTGAGGAAGAGCTCGAAGAAGAGATCGAGGACATTCCAGAGGAGGAACTCGAAGAAGAGATCGAGGACATTCCAGAAGAAGAGATAGAAGAGGAGATCGAGGATATTCCTGAGGAAGCGCTTGAAGAAGAGATCGAGGACATCCCTGAGGAAGAACTCGAAGATATCCCCGAGGAGGAACTCGAAGAAGAGATCGAGGACATTCCGGAAGAAGAGATAGAAGAGGAAATCGAGGATATTCCTGAGGAAGCGCTTGAAGAAGAGATCGAGGACATCCCTGAGGAAGAACTCGAAGATATCCCCGAGGAGGAACTCGAAGAAGAGATCGAGGACATTCCAGAAGAAGAGATCGAAGAGGAGATCGAGGATATCCCAGAGGAGGAGATCGAAGAAGAGATCGAGGACATTCCAGAGGAGGAGATCGAAGAAGAGCTCGAGGATATTCCTGAGGAAGAACTCGAAGAGGGGATCGAGGATATCCCTGAGGAGGAACTTGAAGAGGAAATAGAAGATATCCCCGAGGAAGAACTCGAAGAGCAAGCTGAAGAAGAGCTCGAAGAACAAGCCGAGGAAGAACTCGAAGAGCAAGCTGAAGAAGAGCTCGAAGAACAAGCCGAGGAAGAACTCGAAGAACAAGCTGAAGAAGAACTCGAAGAGCAAGCTGAAGAAGAGCTCGAAGAGCAGGAAGAGCTCGAAGAGCAAGAAGAACTCGAAGAGCAGGAAGAGCTCGAGGAGCAGGAAGAGTTAGAAGAACAGGAAGAACTCGAGGAGCAGGAAGAACTCGAAGAGCAAGAGGAACTCGAGGAGCAGGAAGAGCTCGAAGAGCAAGAAGAGCTCGAGGAGCAGGAAGAGCTCGAAGAGCAGGAAAAACTCGAAGAGCAGGAAGAGTTAGAAGAGCAGGAAGAGCTCGAAGAGCAGGAAGAGTTAGAAGAACAGGAAGAGCTCGAAGAGCAGGAAAAACTCGAAGAGCAAGAAGAGTTAGAAGAGCAGGAAGAACAGGAAGAGCTCGAAGAGCAGGAAGAACTCGAGGAGCAGGAAGAACTCGAGGAGCAGGAAGAGTTAGAAGAACAGGAAGAGCTCGAAGAGCAGGAAAAACTCGAAGAGCAGGAAGAGTTAGAAGAGCAGGAAGAGCTCGAAGAGCAGGAAGAGTTAGAAGAACAGGAAGAGCTCGAAGAGCAGGAAAAACTCGAAGAGCAAGAAGAGTTAGAAGAGCAGGAAGAACAGGAAGAGCTCGAAGAGCAGGAAGAACTCGAGGAGCAGGAAGAGTTAGAAGAACAGGAAGAACTCGAGGAGCAGAAAGAGTTAGAGGAACAGGAAGAGCAGGAAGAACTTGAAGAACAGGAGCGTGAGGAAGAGATTCTGGAATTGAAAAAAGTGTCGGAGGAAACAGAAGAAGTCTCCGAGCAGGAAATGTTCCTCCCCGCTGAAATGCAGGAACACTTCCAGAAAGAAAACGTGACTCTGGATGAGCATCTGGCTATGTACAACGAAGTACAGCAGCAGATGTCTGCTTTGGATGCAGAAAAAACTGCGATGGCGGAAAGCCGCGCAGAGGCAGAGGCCCTTCTGTCTGATGAAAACCTGACTGATGAGCAGCGTGCCATCCTGGAGGAGTCGCTGGAGACGATGGATGCCCGGACCGCTGAAATGGAGCAGCAGCAGGAAGATTGCGACAAGCAGATGCAGATGCTTCAGACAGAGCGCTATGAAATGGAGCAGATCAGCAGTGCGGAAATGCGGGAGAACGAGGGCACCAGAGAAGCTCTTCTCGAGCAGGCTGCGGAACAGCATGAAAAGTTTGAAGATGCTCTGGACGGGAAGGACAGCGAAGCGTTCGTAGAAGAATGTAAAGACACGGTGGAGCAGCTGCAGGAGCAGGAAGCGGTCGTTAAGGACGCCAAAGAACTGAAATTCCAGGAAATCTACGAGTATGTGACCTCTCACAATATGGACCGGTTCGATACAGCGAATGATCCATATTACCGGCATTTGATGGAAGAATACCGCGCCCTTTCTGAACAGGAGAGCGCCGTTCACGGCGAAGCCGCCCGTCTGGATGCTCAGGCCATGTCGGTAGCTCTGACGCAAGAACTGCCCTACCAGTCTGCGCCGACAGAGCTGCCGCCTCACGAATTCCATACTAGTGTGTATTCCGATGAAGAATTGATGCGTGAAAAGCCGGAGAAGACCGGAACAAACATAGAAGAACTGTCGGAAGCGGAGGATGAAGCGGCCGAAGAAGCAGAGACAGATGCGGTGGCGGAAATTCCTGAGAAGGAAGTGCAGGAGTCTCTCTCGGAAGTGCAGGAGAGCAAGGCACAGGAAGTACAAGAGGCCATCGAGAACGGAACGGATGATCCGGAAAAAACGGATTATTTTGTAGACGAAGTCCGTGCAAAAGAAGCGCTGGAAGGTTTTTCCCGGGAAACATGGGAAAAGATGACAGTGGAGGAGAAGCAGGAGCAGATCCAAAAACTGGCAGAGTACAACAAGGAAATTCTTGGAATAGATCCGGATATCCGGGTAGAGTATTATCACAGTCAAGAGCCGGGAGACTGTGGGCATTACTCCGAAAAAGACGGCGTGGTCTATATCAATGCGGACAACCTGGAGGACGGTGCGGAGACCGCAGATACGATTGCACACGAACTCCGTCATGCTTATCAGTATGAAAGAGCCAAGAAGCTGGAAAATGACAGAGATGTTGCCTTTGCGCAGAATCTGAGACCGGGCGGATATATATCACCGGAAACAGATCTGGATGCATATTATGACCAGCCGGTAGAGGCGGATGCATTTGCCTATGGAGAACGTTTTGGCGATTATGTAAAGTCGATGGATTCGTCTGCGGCGGCGGAAGTGACGGCCCGGCCTGTGGAAAAAACGGATGCCCCCGAAAAGAAGGAAGTCGAAAAGGAGCAGACGCCGGAGGGTCTTTCCAAAGTGGAAAAGAGTCCGGAACGGCTGGAGCAGGAAAAGCTACATAAACGGCTGGAAGGAGAAGAGCTTCGGGAAATCAAGGAAACCATCCGTCCGATCTATGAGAATGCCCGGGAAGTGGGTGAAGCAGATCAGGCACTGGAGTACTACAAGGAGCACTTTGACATCGAAAGCGGTCATATTGAGAAAGTGGCGGAGAAATCGCTGGAAGCGGCCGACTCTTTTGAGGAATTGTTCAGGGCGGAGGATTATGATGGTCTTTATTCTCCGGACATTGATCGCAGAACGCTTCAGACAATGGCGTACTTTCATGATACAGGCATGGACGGCGGGATTGAGGCGGCCAATTATGCTGAAGAACGAGCTTCTTATATAGAAAAACACGCCGGTGAACTATCAGAAAAGACCGGAGCAGAGAAGACCGAGGAAGAGCGCGGTGCGGAATTTGATGAGAGCATCCGCAAAAATCATTCACTGCAGTCAGCGGTCCATGTCCTGGAACACCGGGAACAGCTGGAAGCCATGGGCGTCGATCCGGATACCGTAGCGGTCGGATGTTTTATGCACAGCAAGAGCTGTTCCGGAATGAAGAATCTGGCTGGCGGCGGAAAAGAATGGGGCACCTCCCTGGAGAAAATAGAGGCGGCCGTTAAAGAACATAATGAGAAACATCCGGAGGAACCGATTACCTTCGACCGCGGCTGCCTGTTTAACGAAGACGGTACAGCGGATGAAAAGAAACTGGCACAGATGAGAAGCTACTGTGCCTGCCTGCGTGTAGGTGATGCTTACGGACATGATTATCAATCGGTGGAGACACAGGGAGGAAAACGCGTTGATATAGAAAAAACAACGCTTTCTGTGCCCCCGGAGGATACCGCGAAGAAGGTACAGGCAGAGGAACTTCGGCAGCGCCTGGAAGGTATTCCTGAAGATGACAAAGTACAGGCATATCGGAAAGCAGCGTACTATCAGGAAGTTCAGGGCATGAAGATTTCCGTGGACGGCGTGGAACTGACGAATGAGAATGACCCGAAGGGCATAGCCCGGATGTATGCTGCCGGAGAAAAGAATTTCCGTGAACTAAAGACGGAGACGGCATCCAAAGAAGGTACGGCTGAAATGACGCATTCCATCACACTGGTCGATGGCAATGACAGTGTATACTGTACCCAGGAATGTATCGATGAGCGAATCAAGGAGTTGAATACGATTTGCGTGGAGGCGCCTCAAAGCGGGAAAAAGCCGGAGGATCTGAAGAAAGCAAATATGAAGGTCGTTCTGCACATCGGGAAAAACTGCGATGAGCGGGTTTTGAAAAGCTATGAGAAGTACGCAGACCGTGTAGAAGCAACGTATAATATTAAAATGGAGATTCGGGAATGATCATACAAAAGAAAAACGAAAAGAAGCGGACAGGTTATCTTTCGGTATTTGATCTGAACCAAAGCCTGCCGCGGCCGGATGGACAGGCGGGAGCGGAGATTCTTTTTGCCATCATCGAAAAAGAATCGATTCCGATCAGCCGTATCACGCTGGAGTATGAAAAGGACATTCATGGCGGGTACGGCAAGGAACACTTTAGCAGGCAGGGATTTTTGCAGAAATACGCATCCTGTGACTGGTTTCGGCAGAGTGGGCGCCTGCAGGCCTTGGAAATCTGGGAGATAGAACTCTCGGAGGGAAGTCTGCTGATCGGGAACATGGGCTCTGTGGTGAAAGTCCTGAGCGAAAACGAAGCAATGGATTTCACACGGTTCTTCACGAATATAGAAGAGGACACCTTCCGGTATCATTCCTTCCCGCAGCAGCTGGCAGATGATCTGATACAAAAAGAAGGTATGAATCTCCGGAGAGCGGTAGAATCTCTTCAGAAACTGAGTGAATATCCGGATATCTATCAGGAATATATCGCCGGTGGAAAAGATGGCGCGGCAGGACATTCGAACCCTGTTACAGTGGAAGGATATACGGCAGAAAGAATCATGCAGGAAGTGAAACTGCATCCCATCGGAGCTTATCTGATGCTGGTAAAACTGAGGAAGGATCCGGAAAAGGCCAAAAAGACCCTGGCAAGGGGAATTGTCCGGAAATAATACCAAGTCTTTCAGAGGCGGAACAGGAGAGACAGCAAGATGTTATATCAGACGACAGACACGCCGGAACCTTCTCCGGAAAACATGCGGGATCCGATTCTCTGTTATATCCGGGAGCGTATTCTGGCGAAAGGATCTGTAAGCGCCGGACAGGCACAGGAATTCCTTCACTATATTGGCCTGGATGCCAAAAATCTGCGGACGATGCTGGAACTGGAAGAGCCGTATGTGCCGCTGACAGATCAGGAATATACGTGGGATCAGGTCTGCGGAAAGCATGCGGAGCTGGATCTGAATGATTATATGAAACAGGGTGTCAGCCGTATTCAGAAGGCGCTGGGGGAAAAGCAGGAAGAAGTCATTAATCGCGCTGCGGACTGCATTGTACAGGGCCTGCGGGAAAAAGGAGATGCCGCATTTGCCTGCTTTATACTGGAACCGGAGGCAGAGAACGGTCTCGGACGCCTGCTGCAGCAGGAAAAACAGATAGATTACGGATTTCTGATCGATATCAACAAGAACACTTTTCAGCAGATCAAGGAAAAGGATGAGTCGGCCAGAAGAGAGCGCCCCGGTATTTTCGGACACCGGCAGGAGGCACTGGATGATCTGCTGGAGACCGTGGATCTTTTCCTGAGCCAGCGCTATGAGATGTATCGTTATAAAGCTGTGGAAACTGTGTGCGACCAGCTGACGGAAAACTTTGTCTCCCATGCACCGGTTTTTCCGTCGGGTAGCTGTCCGCCTGTATGGGCGTCAGTCTTTGAGCAGATGAATCTGTACAGTATCTTTGAACGGGAATATCTGCGATCTTTCCTGACAGATTCCTTCCTGACTTCGGATATGCTGTGGGAGGCAGCGGAGCGATGCAAGGCACTTGCTGCTCCGCCGAAGCCGGCAGAACCCGAACCGGAACCGGCGCCGATGCCTGCACCGGAGCCAGTGCCTGTACCAGAGCCGGAGCCAGTGCCCGAACCGGAACCTGCCGCTGACTGGGATTGGGACGATGACTGGTCGGTTCCGCAGGAGACAGTACCCCAGGTACCGGAGGCAGAGGAAGAAAAGGAGGCTCCCGGGAACGCAGAGGAACGGCCTGACCTCTCTCTGCTTGAAGAGGGGGTGGAAAATCAGTGCATTATTATTCAAAATGACCAGATTATTTTGAATGTTTATGATATAATGACACCGGTGGACACTTCGGGAATGACGCTTCTTCAGGGAATGGATAAGCTTAAAGAGATGCAGAGGGAAGGCCTGAAGCCGGTTTTTTCGAGGACCTATGAACTTCGGGACCAGGAAGATCTGCTGATCCTGTTGAAGAACGAAGCGTTCGTTCAGCAGCTGAAGAAGAGCATAGAAGCGGTAAAACAGCGCCGGCAAACCATTGAAAAGCTGACGGAATGGCTGTTGTCATAAAGGAACGAATAAGATCATGGATAATATCAGACAGGTAAAGTATAATAAGATCAATTGCACCGGATGCGGTGACTTTACAGAGGCGGATCTGGTAGCGTTTGATTTGGGGAAAGTATTCGCGGATGCTGTACGGGAAACAGCGGTGGACCCTGTCTGGGAGCCGCTGGCACAGTTGGATCTCCGCTTCTACTACACGATGCGGGATATTTGCCAGGAACTGGAATACCGGAGGCACCCGAACCTGCCTACGGAGCTGACGCTGGAGGTGCGGGATGTGACCCGTCAGATGGAATTTTTGATGGATGATTATCCCTTCGCGCAGATGAGCCGGGAATCCCGAAATTCCATGCAGTACAACAAGCTCTTTGAGCAGGTCCGCTCTTCCTTTGATTCGATCTCGGAGAAAGCGGAGGCATTGGAGGCGTTGATCCGGGCACTGACTACGTATTCCGGAGAGACAGTCATTCTGAAAGTGCCGATCTTTATATCGCTGGGATCTGATGAGGATGGAAACGAGATGATCCATGGCCTGGATTATTTCATTAACGGCGAAAAAAGAAGTATCCGGGAAAGAGTCTGCCCGTCCTGCGGCATGCCGATGGACAGTCAGGCGGGCTACCGGAACGAATTTATTATCGGGCTGGCAGGATTGCCGCGGGTCGGCAAATCGGCTTATCTGGCCTCGTTGGTGCATCAGCTGAAGAAACTGCCGCAGGATGGATTTATTCATGTCAAACAGAATGACAGCGAAAGCCTGGAGAAATTTGAAAAGGATATCGTAGCGCCGTATGAGCGGGGAGAGACGATTCAGAAGACAGCGGTAGAGCACGAGGATGCCATTCCGCTGGTCTATCTGCCACTCCAGATCGGAAGCCGTGAATATAACTTTATATTTGTAGATATGCCGGGCGAGGTGTACGGAAGTATGGATAGTTCCGGCCTGGATTTTATCAGCAACCGCCGTTCCATTCTGAAGAATGCGGATGTTATCTGGTGCTGTATAGAACCGTCCATGGTAGATCCGAAATATACCAATAAGAATGTGCCTGCCAAAACACAGGATGCCTCCAGACAGCTTTCCAGTCTGATCAACATCCTGAACATGATCTATATTACCAAGATTCCTTCCGGTATCATACTGACACAGTCAGATCTTGTGGATAGCGAGTACCGCCTCTTCCGGCCGGAGGTTTCGGTCATGGATGAATATGTTCTGGAGGACCATTCGCTGGATCTTTTGCGGATGAATGATTTTGTGGAAGATACCCGCCGGTTCATCGATAAAATGAGCAATTTCCGGCTGTCTATCGAAGGAACGTTTGAAGGATTTTCCATGTTTGGGGTGGCTTCCTACGGCTTTGATGTCAGTGATAAGGTGCTGCTTTCCAATAAGACGATCCAGCCGTCCATGGTAGAGCTTCCTTTCCTGTGGACCCTGGCGAAGCTGGGACTGCTGAAGGTAACAAAGGCAACCCAGACCAAGACGCTGTTGGGCAAAGAAAAGTGGAAGCTGGAGGAAGTGGAAGATGAGAACGCCCTTTACATGCAGGAAGACTGATAAGAGCGGTAAAATGGCGGGAGGATGCAGACAATGAAAACATTGGAAGAAGAGATCAAAGCCCAGAAAATAGAAACTATACGAAAAGACGGGATGTTCCGCCTGCTTGGAATCGTGGTGGTGGTGGCAGCAGTATATTTTGCCATACAGTTTGTTCATGCAGATTTTAAGATACTGACGTTCCTGAATCCGTGGGCGAGCGCAGTTATGCAGCTGATCGGCGATCTGCTGTATCCCATCAGTGATCTGCTGCGTGAACTGATACCGTAACACCGTGCGGCAGACTGCAAAATAATTAGCATGATATAAAGTGTAACATAATAACTGTCGGGAGGAAAGAATATGAGCGATAACGGCGGCAGTAATGCCAAGAAGATGGAGTTTCACAGAGTCCACTGCCCGCGCTGCGGAAGAACCATGCTCGCCAATGAGCTGGCATTTGATTTCGGAGAAATCATAAATGTGGCACTGGAGAAGGCGAAGAACCGGAAATTCGGGCATAATGAGGAATGGTACGATCTGACCAATCTGAACCTCTGCCTGTACCTGGACCTGCGGGATCTGATGACTTCATATGGTCTCTCTCAGGCTCCGAACGGAACGTACCAGGGCATGTTTACCTTTACCACCAAGGATCTGGGCGATCAGCTTCTGCGTCTTGCCGATTCCGCCAACCCCAACATGTCCATTGCAATCCTGGGCTCCAGCAATAATCTGATTGAATATGAAAAGCTGACCCGCTTTATGAGCAAATCCAGCGATGTGGATGTGATGGAACTGGCAGAGCGTATTCAGGAACTTGCCATTCGGATTCAGAAGAACCCCAACGCCGTGATCGCCAGTTTTCATGTAACAGTCAATCTGCAGAAGGATGATCGGGGAAATTATTTTGCCAACCGACTGCTTATAAAATTTGATGACGGTCAGCTGCAGAATGTGACACGCTTTATCTGCAAGGGTGAAAAAGGAGCGCCTTGCGGTAAAGTGCTCTACGGCCACGCGGGTCAGTTTAAAGAGATTATTATTGGCCTGGCCGGTACAGCCCGTGTTGGTAAGACCGCGTACCTGGCGTCGCTGCTGGCCAGCATTCTGCGGCAGGGCAACGGTATACAGAAGCTGGGACACGATCAGAATGTGATCACTAATATTGCTTATGTAGATGAGGCATATGACCGGTTCAAGAAGGACCTGCTGGATCCGTATGCCAACTGTACCAAGATTACGAAGACCCAGTACATCTTTGATAAGGTGGGAGATACCGAGGCCATTTCCCTCTTCTCCCTGACCTTTGCCATCAACAACCGGAAAAAATATATTTTTACCTTCATCGATATGCCCGGTGAAGTATACGATGACGGAGCAGAAGGCGCTAACGTGGTCATCAATAACCGCCAGATCATCTCAGATGCCAGCATGATCTGGCTGTGCATCGCGCCGGCACAGATTGCAGGCGGGGCGGTAGTGGCCGGCGGAGACCAGGTAAATACAGATCTGGGCAACGCCTTTGCCAACCTGGAAAAGACCATGCAGGCAATCAACCGCTCAAGACAGATCCCGACCGCAGTGCTGATCACCTGCAGCGATCTGATCGAAGATAAATACGAGCTGTTTGATTCTACATTCAATCCTTTTGCTTCACAGGAAAATCCGATCCGTACCATGGATAGCAAGAATAAAAAGACGCCCTGGGTCAGCGAGGCCGGGGCACTGTTCTACACCAACATGGAATGGTTCATTCGGAATGCGTTCTCTTACCTGAAGACCAATCCGGGACTGCCCGCCAGTATCGAAAATATCTTTGGCGGATTTACCCCCTTTGCGGTGGCTTCCTACGGAAAGCAGATCGATAACCCGCTGGCGGTAAAGGCCGGATTTGACATTCCTACGCCTTCTATGATCGAGGGGCCGTTCCTTTGGACGCTGGGTATTCTGGGACTGATTCCGGTCTGCAAGGAGGAATTGGTCACACGTACCCGCCGGGTCAGAAAAGGCCTCTTTGGGCACCGGGATGAGACGTATCAGGAAACAGAGATCGTAAATGTTGAGGGAAGAGAGCGCAGACGTCTCTTCTACTATTCGGGACAGGAGGATTGATATGCAGCTTTTGTATGGAAATGACGGCGTCAATTACAGGGTGATCGATAAATCCGCCGAAATGACGGACGGCGTGCAGAAAACGCTGCTGGGATCCTACTCCCGCTACGATTTTGTGACGGATCCGAAGGTCTATTCCTCCGTGGCGCAGGAGCCGGAAGCGATAACCTATGTTTCCACTAACCTGGACAATCAGCTGAAAAGCGACCAGGTGGTGGTCTGCAAAATGGGGCACATGCGTAATTTTTCCTCTCCCAGCTATTATTTCCACGGTCTGGTGAAGGAAGTCCCTGCGGATTATTATAAGAAGGACTTTTTTGAACTTTTCGGCTATCAGTTCATTCCGGATGTGGAGGCCAATTCCGCACATTACAGCGGGGGAACGGTGGATGGATATCAGTTTCCCGTACAGCCGGTCAACCAGAAAGCATTGACCGACGAACAGCTGATCGTGATTCTGGCAAGCTTTCTGTCCAATGACAAAAAGGGACAGAAAACAAAGATCCTGTGCGATGCTTCCGGGGATGATTATAACCGTCGCAGCCGCGAGATCCTGGCGTCGATCTATCATTATCTCCCCTATGAACTTCGCAAACGCTATGGCTTCAAATCTTACAGCCAGGATGAGAAGAATCTTCCGGCGCGTGTTGCCTTTGTGGTTTTCCCGAAGGAAGAAGTACACGATGTGACTGGATTTGTCACCCTGCAGGAATCCCGGGGAGACATAGCGCATTCTGTGGAGCGCGAATACCTTGATTACGCAGCCTATCTGGTGGAAAAACTGGATGATTCACAGCGTACGGAACATTTTGAGACCATGTCCAAGCTGGCGAGTAACGGATATCTCCGGATCAAGGACTGCGTGGATTATTACAACAACCTGAAGAACTGGTCCAACGGGACGCAGGAAGCGCTGCTGCCGGACTGGATTCAGTATATCGATCAGAACAGCTTCCGCAAAGGGCCGCTCTATGAGATGCTGCTGAAGATCATTGTCGCTAAGGTGGATAACGCATATTACAATGATTACCTGTTTGATCAGACATTGAGGCTGTATCAGGAGAACGTATACAATCTGTCTCCCCAGGCGGCCAAGACCATGCGCTTCGCGGACTGCCTGGATGAGATCTTTATCGAACCTGCCCGGTTCCATGAGTGGTATCAGGAGCAGCTGCAGGCAAAGATCAATATGCTTCGACCGGAACAGAAGGAATCTCCGGTCTATATGGCAGGCTTTTATGAGGAAGAGATCCGCGCCTTGGAACAGGTAGATATCATGAGCGAGGAGCTGAAGGAGCTTCTTCAGACAGAGGTGCAGAATCTTCGGGCAAAGATCCGCAGCAACGCGGCCAATGTGGAAGAGCAGAAGGACCGGGAGGTTGAGGAACTGCATCGCCAGGTCAGCAAGATCGGCAGAGTGGAGGATCTGGTGTCGATGGTCGAGATCCTGCGCCGCAATATTCAGTTTGCTGAAAATAAAGAAGTGCTCACGGCGAATGTGGAAGAGTGGCTGGCGGAACATATCCCGGACAGAATCACTTCCGAAAGCGAGTTGCGGATCTGGAAAGAACAGGTGGAGAAGCTTGGTGGAAATATTTCCGCGGAAATGCAGGAAAACATCCTGAGGGAGCTGGCGAGAGAAGAACAGCTTCAGATCCAGGCGAGAGAGTCTCGCAAATGTGTCATCCGGCCGGGGGAGGTCCTGAGATCCTATCGGAACCTGGTGGAATATCTGGCTAAAGGCGTGCTGCAGCCAGAGGATAAGGTGATAGCTGAGATCGGGAAAAGAGCACCGAGTGAATATAAAGCTTCTACCATGTTGAAAATGCTTAGCTTTATCCTCTATCCGGAGGATGAGTCCCAGGGCAGTGTCTCGATTGCATGGAAGCGCGTGTTCCTGGAAGAGAAGCTGATGACGGCGGAACATGCTGAATATCTGCTGAAGGATCCGGAAGCAGAGGAGGAGTTTGTTAAAAGAGTAGTGCACTTCTTCCTGAAGGAAGATTCCGTCAGGATCTCCGGCATCTATCTGGCAAGACTGATTCAGCGGTATCATCCCGAGCTGAATGCCATGTTCCGAAAACTCTATGAAAAGGGAGAGGACGAGGAGTACTTCTTCTCGGATGAACTGAAAACGCTGTCAGCATCTGCCCCCAAACGGAGCAACTGGGCTTATGAGACAGAGTCGGAGCCCCAGGAGGATCATTCCAAACAAGGAAAGAAAGGATCACTGGGGGGCCTGTTCGGAAGGAAATGGTAAATCATGAGGTATAAATATGTTTCACACCTGACAGATCTGAAGGATCTGAAACACATAGAGTGGTTCGTTCTTCACAGTCAGGAATATGAATTTGCAACAGACCGGGCCAGAACGCTCCGGGATCGCCTGCAGAAAAATATTCATAAGAAAAACATTCTGTACTCGGAGATCGTCACGGACTATGAGGAGCTGGTGCGGCATTTTGACAATGATCTTTACCATTACCAGTTTGAACTGACCGGTGAGGACCCGGACAAATGGCTGTTCAGCAATATTCCGGTAAACTATTTTGTGCCTGCCGAGGATAAGGATGGAGGCCAGTACACGGTTCCCTATCAGTATATCGTGGAAAACCGCATCAATTATGATTTTGTGGAAATGAGCAAACGTCACACGCAGCTGCTCTCGGACAGCCAGAAACGGGCCGAAAGTACCTTCCAGGCGGTGCAGGATCATTACATGAGATACTGGGTAGGCGGCGGTGTGCGGGATGCGCTGGACCGCTATCAGGGGATTCGTTACGGAAGTGATTATCACATCCTGCGCACCGTACTCCTCTTTGTGCTCTACAACATCCTGTTGGGCATTGCCCTGCAGGAATCTCAGTTCATCGGGATCCTTACACATCCCTGGCAGCTGATATCCACAGAGGCAACGGCACAATTTGCGCCGTATAATCTGTTTACCGGACACAGAGTTCTTGGGATCATCGCGTTCCTTCTGGTGCTGTATTTTGTCTTTATGGATGCGGTCTATGCCTACGGCATTTACTACATGATCTATATGAAGCAGAAATACGGTATGGTAAAGAAGTATCACGAAGAAGTGCTCCGGCTGTTGGAACCCTTCCAGAAAGACTTTGAACAGTGCCGAAAGGGAATCACCGGTCCCGTCAGTAAAATCAGGAACAGGGACAGCGTGTATATCCCTCTGATCCGGAAGGTCAGCCGCGGATATGATTTTACCTCCGGGAAAATGGCACCGGCAGAAAAGGGAGAAACGCCGCAGCCACTGCTGCAGTCTGTGCGGGTGCCTGTTCCGGGATTTTACACCAGGCCGATTCATAAGTGCCTGATCGGGCTGGTGATCGCGCTGATCTTTATCACCGCGATATGCAATCCGTATAATATGATACTTTTCTGATTCTCTTCGGAGAGTTATGAGATAGATTACAAAAAGAGAAAATGAGGAGACTGCCATGAAGAAGCGAATTCTGATATTGGGAATGGTCCTGGCCATGCTTGGCTCCGTTTTCAGCTTCCCGACGTCCAATGTTCGCGCGGAAGATGAAAACAAAAATAAGAAGCTGGATCTGGTCATGGTTCTGGATAAATCCGGTTCCATGAAGGGAAACGACCCCAATGGTTTAATGAAGACAGCGGCCAATATGCTGACGGCCATGATGCCCGCCAAATCCGGGCGCGTGGGCGTGGTTGCCTTTAACATTAAATCGGAACAGGTGGTAGGCCTGACCGAGCTGACCGACGTGACGTCTGTGAATGATATCATGGGCAAGGTCAGCACCATCAAGTATAAAGGGGATACCAACATCGGCGACGCTGTTTCCGATGCAGTGGATATGTTCGACTTAAACGATGACCACGTGCACGCGGTGCTGGTGCTCTCCGACGGCAAACCGGATTTCGGTCTGGATAAGAACGCGGAGCAGGCCAGTGATGAACGGCTGAACGATACGCTGGCCAAGATCAAGGGTAAGGAGTGCTACATCTATGCCCTGGGATTCGGCAAGGACATGGCGGATACCAATGATGTTCCGTACAAAAAGCTTTCAAGTATTGTCACTTCCCCGGAGACCATATCCACGGAAACCGATCCCGCAAAGATTCACGAATTCTTTGTGAAGATGCTGCTGGATCTGATCGGGGCCAAGATCCCGGAGATCTATGACAATAAGATCCCTATCGAGCCGAATGTAAAGGAAGCCAATATTTACATCAGCTCCGCGGAGGACATGACGGATGTGACAGTGGGACTGACGGATCCCTCCGGGAATAGCATTCCCATGGAAAACAGTGAAAAGGTGTGGTTCTTTAAGGACAGCTATTCTGCTGTGATCAAGCTGTTTGACCCCGCGCCGGGGGAATACGTCATCAGTACGTCCCGTGAGGATATCAACATCACGGTCGGCTATGTGCCGTTCTATGATTATACGCTTCGCAGTGAGATCGTGGACGAGACCGGCGTACCGGTGGAGAAACTGGATAACGGCAAGACAGTGGAGATCCGCACCTGCCTCAGCCAGGAGGAGCAGGACGTGACCGAGCCGATGGCTTACGATAATGTGACTGCTATGGCTACGGTAACGGCGAAGGACACCGGCGAGAGCGTAGAAGTGCCGCTGACATTCCGGGATGGGATGCTGCGCGGCAATATGAGCTTTGAGCGTGTGGCCGCCTACACGGTGGATATCCGCGTGGAGTCAGAGACCTTCGACCTGAAGGATCAGCTTACGGTGGAGACCAACCAGCGCGGTTTTGGCTGGGCACCCGGACAGACCGGCGTGGATCTGATCGAAAAGAAGATCCTGGATAAGACCCTGAAAAAAGAAGTGACCCTGCTGGTGGATAATCAGGAGCTGATGGGGGCTATTGAAGATCCCGACGGCGTGGGCGTAGCTCTGGATCAGGTGACTTCCAGTGATGAGGAAAAGGTTACGGCGGAGATCACCAATGACGGAATACTGCTGACCGGTAAAAAGTGGGGGTCTTCTCTGATTACCGTTACGTACCGGGATGGTCTGGGCAACACGCTGGAGACTTCCTTCACCACCAGCGTGAAAGATAAGATGCTGATCGCGTTCTTTGCCGCGCTGCCGGTGCTGCTGGGCCTGATCGCCGCGCTGGTCGTTTATCTGATCATGCGGCAGTCCCGTATGATCCGCGGAGATTTTGAGATCACCCGTGTGACGATTGACCGCGGTGACAGCGATGTATCCATCATCTCCATTCCCAAGAGTTACAAGGGCAAGACCTTTGTGGGGCGGAAGAAGACGCTGGGCAACGGCGTGTCCCGATACGCACAGGATGTATATTCTACAGACGGCACCCTGCTGCAGGTACAGCAGCTGTACCAGATGTTCTCCAACACCCAGTCCGAGATGCGCCAGAACCTGGATACCTTCCAGTTTATCGGCAGCTACCTGGGCCGCAATGGCTGCAGCATCAAGGTGAAGAAGGGATCTCCTGTGTCCCTGTCCAATAACCGCAGCTACCGCCAGGCTGTCAAGATGAAGTGGCCGCAGAAGGCGACGTTCAAGGTGTTCACCAAGGATGCTTCCGGGACGGAGATCTGCGTGGAAGGCCGCTACGCCATGGGCCGCAAGGCCGGTGCCTCCGCCGCGAAGGGCGGAAAAGGAGGAAGAGGCGGACGTCAGAATGCCGCTCCCACGCCGCCGCCTGTACAGAATAACAACGATTTTGACGAGGATTTCTTCAGTTAAAGTAGTATGCATTTATAATATATTGTGCTATAATTATGATGTTGGCCTGTGATGGCCGTAAGATCGAAGTAAAACAGCGAAAGGAGAACTTAGGAAATGGCTTTAAGTCCGCTGAAAAAAGAAAAGCTGGCGCAGCTGGAGCTGAATAAGGGAGGTGTGGCGTTCGTATCGCAGAAATCCTCTGTGACGCCGAATCCCACGGTGATCATCAGTCTGGGCGGCCTGGGTGGAAAGACCCTGAATGCCCTGAAGGGCAAATTTGTGCGTGAGATCGGGGAGAGCGATCATATTTATTTCCGAATGATCGATACGTCTCTTCCGGACATGGATGATCTGTGTAAGGTAAAGTCGGACGGAACCATGAATACTTCTCCGAACGCGCATCTGGAACAGATAGAGGCGGTGCCGATCTTTGATCCTGCGATCGCAAATATCCTGAAGGCCGGCTCCATTCCGCCCAACATCAAAAACTGGCTGAATCCGGCGCTGATCGGTACGGAACTGGATAACTCCGGTGCCCAGCAGATCCGCCAGATCGGCCGCGCGATGCTGACCAACGACACCGTGTATTTCAATGTCCGCACCAAGCTGAGCTCTGCAATTCTGAGTGCCATCGGCCAGATGCCGTTTGGCGGCAATGTGGACGTCATCCTGATCGCCGGTGTATCCGGCGGTACCGGCAGCGGCACGGTGATCGACCTCAGCTATATGATACATGACATCTTCAAATCTGCGGGAAGCACCAGCTATAAGCTGGCGGGCTATATCTTTACCCCGGATGCTCAGTTCATGATTCCGCAGATCAAGAATAACCCTACGACGCTGCTGAATCTGAAGAAGAACGGATATGCGGCCCTGAAGGAAATCGATTACTTCATGAATATCCAGGAGACACAGAGTGTCTATAAGCTGGAGCTCGGCTCTTCGGCGGTCACCTCCACCAAGAACATCTTCAGCAGCTGCACGCTGGTCTCCGGCTATGCCTCCGGCGGCGGCATGAACGATACCGATGTGACTATCGGCCGTCTGACCGATCAGCTGATGGATATGCTGACGGATATTACCATCACGGACAAGGGCGGCATGCCGCAGCAGATGTCCGCCTCCATTTTGAGCAATGAGAACGCCAACCTGAATTCCTGGTTCGGACTTCATCCGGCGCGCCGGATCTATCACCGCTATGCTTCTTACAAATATCAGGTGCTGGGGTACAATTCCATCGTGATTCCCCGGGATGAGATCCTTGCGTACTGCGTGAACAAAATCTATGCCGGCGTGCTGCAGGAGTTCCAGAATTTCTCGCTGGTGAACAAGCAGATGATGCAGAAGGTGTTCGCGCAGACGAATGTGATCAACCCGGATACCTTTGTGCAGTTTGCGACAACCATCAACGCGAATAACCCGATCAACCGCACGCTGGTCATGGACGGCGGCTACACCAAGTCTATGATCAAAAATGATCCCATGATCGCCTATAACGATGCGGTGGATCTGGCGCATGCGGAGCGCGTGAAAATCAATGGCGGCTTCCAGGCCATGGTGGAGGATCATGTTTATAAGGCACTGTCCCAGGAAGTGGATAAGATCTTCAATCAGTTTGGTCCGTACGTGGCCATGAAGGCCATTGAGCATAAGCACACGGAACTGAGCGTGGGAGATCCCAAGGAACCCTTCCCCGGTATTATTGAAATGCTGGAGCGGCAGAGCGAAAAGCTGATGGCCCGCGCCAATGCGGCGAACAACGCATTTAACAATGGCGGGCATCAGCAGATCCAGGCGGCGGCCAATGAGGCTATGGGCGGTCTGTTCGGGACCAACCACGCCGCGGTGAACAACTATGTGGAGATCTGCTGCAACCAGGCGGTGACCTCTCAGATTGATGTGGTCCTGTTTAAGACCCTGTCCGATGCGCTCTACAATGTGGCGGTCCGCATGAACAAGCTGAATTCCGACCTCTTTGAGGTGTATACCAGCATCCTGACCGAAATCCAGAAAATCCTGAACCAGGACGGCCAGTACTTCTCGAATTCCAATATGTCCCAGGTGGGCAATAACCGCTACTTCTCCATCGATATCATTAAGAGCGGCAAGGGGAAAGCTGACCGGCTGGAAAAATACCTCGATAGCTTTATCTCTACAGTATCCGTACAGGAGCTGGCGCAGAACTTCATTAAGAAGATGCGTGATAACCGTGACAAGTGGGTGGCCCAGAACAGCGAAAATGATTTCGACGTGGTGGCCGAGGTCCGCGATCTGATGGATGACTGCTTGAATTCCAACAAGATGACCACGGATATTGTAGAAAAATTTGTGACGGTCGCCTACAGCACCAAGGACATGAAGCCGGAAGAACTGGATGCCATCTGGGATGACAACACGCCGACCGGTCCTAAGATGCAGGCACTGGCCTCCGCCGCGAATGAGATCTACCAGCAGCTCTCCAACGGAGCGCAGCCCATGGCGAATTCCACGGGTCAGATCCCGCTGAACAGCTTTGCTGGACAGCTGTTTATCAGTACGCTGAAGGATACGCCGCAGCTGACAAATATCCTGAATAATCTGGTCAAGGGGGCGCAGGGATTTACGCCGGCGACCAGTGATTCCAAGAATAAATTCATCTTTACCCGTCAGTATATGAGCCTTCCCATGTATATTCTGTTGGGCATGGGTGAGTACAACCAGGTATACGTGGAAAACCCGAGCGCGGGACGCCACATGGACGAGAACAACCAGAACTGGGGCCGGTTCCCGAACCCCTACACCATCGATTCCGTGGCGATCGATCTGGCGACTGCCCAGCGGCCGGCAGAGGATATCGAATCGTATCCGGATTACAAGGTGCTGACCGATGTGAAGGCCAAAGCCACGGACGGCGTAAAGAAGTATGGGTTCATCAATGTGCAGGTGGATGCCACCGGTATGGGACATATGTATCTGAATGACATTACAAATACGCCGGCGGATATGGAAGCCTTTAAAGAGGGATTCTACAATGCGCTGATGAAAAAGAAGAATCTGGATGTCATTGAGTACATGAAGCAGAACGGGTTTATTATCAATCCGATTGAGGTGACACGCGGTCAGACCGATGTGGATCTCTCTCTGCTGGATTTTGCCGATGCCGCACCGGCGGATCTGTCCGGAATGTATAAGGATATCCCCGTGAACATCCCGGATGTATACAAGTGGCTGAGAAAATCCATCAAATACATGGACATTCTGGATAAGGACACGGCTATCTTTGAAGAATTGCAGGAAGTCATTGACAGGGCAGAAATAAATCGCCATGCCAAATCAAAATTCATTGATGATGTGGAAACCTTTGCGTTTGCGCTTCGCACCGGCATGGTGAAGCAGAACGAAAAGAACCCGAAGATCTGGAATTACATGGACGGCAAGGAGCCGGTGGCCGTGAACTTTGGCCGCGCCAAAGCGTTTGACCGGAAGTATTTCCTGTACCACGTGTTCGTGAGCTTCCAGCAATTGGATGATAAGCGGCTGCAGGCATATAACGCACAGGCGGGCAAGAAGATTGACGAAGGCGCGGAGATCGATTACGAATTCCTGAGCGACCACATCAGCGAGATGCTTTCCGACAGCGAGCTGGGGGATGTATTCAACAGTGAGGTCGTGAATGAAGAAGCTGAGGAACAGGGCGTCACGGATAACTATCAGGTCACGGACCGAGCGGAAGACAAGGGCAACCCCTACAAGGTGCTGAAGCGCTTCTATGAACTGATCCAGACAAGCTTCGAATAAGGAGCAGAGGAACTATTTATGAAACTTTTACAGAGAGAGACCGTGAATAAAGCAGGGGTCAAGGCGGAGATCGATGCGGTCTGCCGGAACCTGCTGACGGAAAGCGTGCATGAGTATATCAGCACACCGGTGGTCATGGTGATCTATCTGGGAGAGGAATCTTACCGCGTTGTAAACGCATCTCTTCGGGATGCGTTTACAACTTCTTTTAAGGTAGAACCCAGTGTTTATGAGATCACACTGGAGGATTCCTGTGCTGGGCCGGAGGTCATCTACGAAAGGATCACGGAACAGATCGCGGAGGCTGCCAATAACGGGAAAAATTACGAGGATACCCGTTTTGTCTTTGTGTCTGTGATGGATGATCCCATTTTTGAATCAGGCGGAGAGGCGTTGATCGAGGGGCTTCGCGGTGCCTTTGAGGAGCTGTCGAATGTTTCCGTGAGCACCAAAAAGACTTCCTTCTATGGTATTTTCCGGCAGGCCAGGCGCAAGGTGACCCGGAATGCATCCTTTGCCTTTGTGAATGCGGGAAAGGATCTGTGGCGGAGCATCTACCACATGGAGGTTCCCTTCTTCGCGAAGGAAATCAATTTGTACACACAGCTGATTGCCATTCACTGTATCGGGGAAGATTACACCATGGTGCAGGAACCCGGCACGGCAGAGTATGCCTGGAAATCCCTGAATCTGAAGCAGCTGAAACTGCCGGAGCTGATGATTGCCCGCGTGCTGCGGGAGATCTATGCCAGGCAGATGAACGGCAAGAATATCAATTATGATGAGTGGACCGAAAATATCGGCGCGGAGCTGGAGAGCCTGTTCGATCAGCTGCTCTCACAGCCGGAACATGGGTATGAACAGTTCATTCCTCTGAATTACCGGCCGGAGGAGCCGGTGCAGGAAGTGCGGACGGGGCTGTTCGGGAAATCCCGGCAGCAGGAGGTAAAAACTTCTTTCCATGGTGATGTGATCAGGGATGAAGCCTCTCTTGACCGGCTTCTGCAGGAGCTTCTGGGCGATATTTCGCTCACGGAGGAAGAGTGTGACGATATGCTGGAGACCATTACCAGCTCTGCGACCTCCATTGATAACGACCATAACCGCATCTCCCAGTTCGTAAGGGAGTACCTGACCCGTCAGATCGGGGAAGTCAGGACCAGGGCGGAAAATCTGCGGTCCCGTAATCAGCGCAGCAGTGCCGAGGCGGACAGTGTTTCTGCGCTGCTGGCACAGACCTATCAGCGCAAAAAGGAGCTGATGGTGCTGCAGAAGAAGGCGGAGATCCTGGAGTTCCTGGTACAGCAGCTTTCTTCCGGCAATACTATGAGCCGCATTGTGTCGGACATCTATAAGAAAAACAAAGAATGTACCGATATTCTGGATGAACTCAGCAAGAACCAGTACGGCGGCACGCTGGAACATGTATCTGTGAGCGGTCTCCCTGCCTTCCGGGTGAATCAGACGGTCCACGCCATCTTAAAGGGCATGGAGAACAGCAAGCTGTATGAGATCATCAATAATGAAGAAGCTATTCTGCAGCAGCTGGAGCGGTTCCTGGCCGCGAGCACGAACGCCGTCGGAGGCCCGAAGGAACACAATTTGGGAGAGATCAACGGCATTTACAATCAGTTGGAAAACATTCAGCGAGAGCTTTTAATGACACCAAACCAGGCGGCAGATCCTAAGGTAAGCGAGCTGGTGAAAAGATTCGCCGGCCTTTCCGTCAGGACCGGCAGTCTGTACCGGGAGAATACCTTTTATATTATCTCCTTCCGGAATTATACGAGCGACCGCTATATTTATCGTTACAGAGAGGAATAAACAATGGCAGCCAGAGGTACCAGAAATACAACCAATTCCCTGAATAAAGGTGTACTGGTCATCAGTGCGGCGGCTGGCGTCGTGGGCAGCTTTGTGTCCGGTCTGATTTACCGGATCATCAGCCCGATGATGTGGAGTCCGCTCGCTGTGGGCATCAGCTTTATGATCTTCGCAGCTGTGCTGATCGGGATTATGGTGGTGGTGAACCTGCTGAATGATAATCTGGGATTTCATGTCAGCAAATTTCATGACGGCGGGCAGATCATCCTTACACTCATCGGCTTTATTCTGGGAGCGCTGATTTTGGGGACGCTCTTTGAATTCATCTATGAGATGAACTTCTTTGAGGGAAAGAAGGGGTATCAGGAGCCGACTTCCTATGTATTCCTGATCGACAATTCAGGATCCATGGACAGCAGTGATCCCGAAAATGTCCGCTACGCCGCTATAACTCAGATTATCAGCGGCAAAGAAGACAGTTTCCCGTACGCGGTATATGGATTCAGCAACGGGGTAGAGGTTATGCGGGAGCTGGCACCTATATCTGCCGGCAACAATGAATTGACCGGGATAGCCTCCGGCGGCACCGAAATCCGCGGTACGCTCACCCGTCTGTACGAGGAGTATGAGAATGGGCTGAAGGACCAGCTGGGCGAAGCCCCCAAGTTCCTGCTTCTTTCAGACGGCTATGCCACGGATATCGGCTGGTTTAGTTCTATCAATAAGATTCTGAAGGAATACGCCAAAACAAATATAGAGATTTCTACGGTAGGTCTGGGGGAAGCAGATGATGAATTGATGCAGCAGATCGCGGATGATACCGGCGGCGTGTATATCAGTGTCAACGATGTGAACCAGCTGGAACAGTCCATGTCGCAGGCAATCTCCAAATCCGGCGCGAATAAATATGCCAGAACGCTGTATACCCTGCGAAATGTTCCTTCGCTGAACTTCCTGTATGCTCTGATGCGTATTGTGTTTACGGCCATTCTGGGCGTGGGCATTTCCTGCTCTATGCTGTTTGCTACCGGCAAGGGAGATGACAGCGATAAGATCGTTACGACCTCCATCATCACCGGTGTGCTTGCAGGCTTGGCATTGGAACTTCTGATCAACGGTATCCCGCTTCCGCCGAATCTTGTACGTTACCTGTACTTTATTCTGGTAGCGCTTACCTTTATTACTGAGATGGGCTTTGGCGGAAACGGCAGAGGCGCAAAGTATAAGGATGCGGACGATATGCTGGGAGGCGGCGGACGCATGCAGATGGGCGGGAAACAGAACCTGCGCAATACCGGCGCCGGAAATACCGGCGGAGATATGGATGATCTGATGGGCGGCGGCACATCCGGGGGACGATCCGGCGGTGCATCTTCCGGTGGTTCATCCTATGACGATGATTTCTTCAATGACTTCTAGGAGGCGCGTATGATTACCGGATTACAGGTAGAGACAAAACATGATGATACCCGGGTGCTGCGCGCGATCAAGGAAAACCGCAACGACCAGAACCAGTATCTGGTGTATCTGAATCCTAATAAAAACGGACTTTTGGCCGGAGGCGCCGAAAAGGGGCAGGCAATCCTGATTTCCGCCGGCGCCAACAATCCCAATCTGATTTCCTACGATTTCCGCCTGAAACGCGGACTGTATGATGTGGTGATTGAGCGTATTGAAAGCATTGCGGGAGGAGAAATTCACACGGACCCGGAATCCCGATACGAGTATCCGGACCCCGTGATGGTGGGACAGCGTTATCTGGTGCGTTCCAAGGTGGAAGATACCGTCTGCTATGGCGAAGCCGGCGTGCGGGTCCGCATCCAGAGCGTGGAGGTCCCGCTGGGGCCGGAAATGGTCTATTACGTGATCGACAGAGATGAACTGAAAGACATAAAATATTATGTTCCCTTTCACGATGAGAAGAAGATTGATTTCTTCGTCAAAGGGGTACAAAGCGGTGAGATGCAGCTGTATCTCGGCAATCCGAGCTTTCAGATCGAACGGATATAGTATGTAGAGGGGGAAAAGAGTATGGGTTCATTTGACAGCTGGGACGACTGGGACGATGATTTCAGTGATACCGGCACAGGAAGCCAGAATCAGAATACAGGAGGCCGTCGGAGCAGCTTTGATGATGATTACGGCAATCAGGGCGGCGGCGATTTCGGAGGCAGCGGAGGCAGCCGCAAGGGCGGCAGCTACCCCGTGCCACGGGATGAGGACCAGTACGGTGTGCGGCCGCAAGGCCCCGGCCGCGGCGGTTACACACCACCCGCGCAGCAGACAAGTGATGATTCAGGCGTCTATGTGATCCGCAGCATCTCGGAAGTGCCGCTCTCCGGACAGGGAGCACTGAGTAAGATCTTCCGGGGCATCCCCTTCACGGCGAATAATCAGATCAATATTTCTCTGCAGGAAGCCGGGAGCCTTGGCCACGGAGGCGGCGCTATTAATGGCATCATTTACGGTAAGATTGAAAATCAGGCGTTAGGGCCCGGTATGCGGGTGAAGATCCGGGGAACGGTCAAGCGCGGCCAGATCATCATCAAGGACCTGTATGATGTAGACAGCGGCGGCCTTCCGATTGGCATCAATCCCTACTGGGTGGATCCGATGTATCAGCAGAGCTCATCCAACCGAAGGGGAAATCCGGCTGCGATGGCAGCGGTCCTGGCAGTGATCGCTATACTGGCTGTTGCGTTTTTCCTCCTTCGAGGCGGAATCGATCCTTCAACATTGAATAAGATCAAGATAGCGGCGATCATTATCGGAGCACTGGTCTTCATCAAAGTGTTCAACATCAACATTTTTAACAACTCGTTTGTGCAGAAGGTGATACTGATCGTGGTGCTATGCGCCATCGCCTTGTACGTCCCCGGCGGGGACAGTGTGATGGTGTGCGCCATCATGATTTTTGGTCTGTATATCATGCTGAAGGGAATCATAAAATAGATACAGCGGTTCGTGTAAGGTACTTTAAAAAGGAATAGTGTAATATGGCGAATGGAAATTATGGATCATTGCTGCGGGAGGATTATTCCAACGACTATGTCGTGACCCACAAGAATGACATTATTTCCCGGAATGCGCTGGATGATCCCTTTTATCAGGGACGTCAGGTGGATCTGCCCCATATTCAAAAAGGCCAGCTTTGTCGGGTTTCCAACCAGGAGATGGCCTTTTTTCAAATACGGGGAATTTCCCGCTTCTGGGGAGAACAGGAAGACTTTGATATTAATGGAGTGATGTCGGATCTGCTCTGCGGCCTGAACAAGGAAAAAATGGGCTATGCCTATATTCTCCGGGGAGATCGCAGCGGCATTCGGATATGCATTGGCATCGATTCATATCTGATCGAGTCTCTGAAAAGCTCGCTGATGTCCCTGTTCCCGAATATAAGTCTGGAACCGGTGGGGCTGGGGGACGTGGTCCCGCAGAGTATGACGGACGGCGGCATAGTTACGGGCATTCCCACGAACAAGCTTTCCGGAGACAAGCCGGGCGATGTGCAGATCGATCACATCATCCGCGGCATGGTGGGAAAAGATTTTGTCTATGTGGTATATGCTTCGGGAATCGCGCCTTACCAGGTGACGGGATGGCATAATGCGCTGCTGCAGGAAATGTCCCATGCCTTCGAATACCAGAAAAGCGGTATCAGTGACAGCGGTACCACCATCGATAAGCAGAGCTTTGTGCACACCCGCTACTTTGAGAATCTGGAAGAACTGGAACGCACCTATCATGTAGGTCTGGAGCGTGGCATGTGGTATTACACTGCCTATTTCGGGGTAAATGATGATGCCTCCGGAGAGGTGTTCGGCAATCTGATCCGTTCTACGTTTTCCGGGACGGAATCCCGACCGGACAAGGTCCGCACGCTGTACCATGCGAAGCCTCAGGTGATCCTGCGCCTCATCCGGAGCGGCATGCAGCTGCTGGATACCCTGGAAGACGGGATGTCTCATCCGCTGGGGGAGAGCGCCGCATATAAATATCAGTCCATTATCAACAGTGATCAGCTGGGCGTGATCAGTGCGCTTCCTATGAAGGAGTACCCCGGGTATTATATTGATAACTACGTGGAATTTGATGTATCCAACCGACCTCGCTATAAGATTGAAGAACCGGTGCCCATCGGGGATATCATGAACGCCGGGCGTGCCGTCCCTACCGGGGTGCGAAACAGGTATTCTATCGAAAAGAATGATTACACCAGGCACTGCCTGATCATAGGCATCACGGGCGGCGGCAAGACCAATACCAGTAAATCTCTGCTGCGGACGCTGTGGCGGCAGCCGCCGGAAAAGAGGATCCCTTTCCTGGTCATCGAATCCGCTAAGCGGGAATACTGGGAGCTGCGCAATCTGGAAAACTTTGAGGATCTGATGGTCTACACATTAGGGTCCGAGGATCCGGAAAAGGCTGTGCGGTACCGTCTGAACCCCTTTGAGACGCTGCCTGGGATTTCGCTGCAGAGCCACATCGATCTTCTGCTGGCCACCTTCAAAACGGCCTTTGAGATGTACCCGCCCATGCCGTATGTGCTGGAAACGGCGGTGTATGAGGTCTATAAGGATCGTGGCTGGAATATTGTGACCAACAAGAATGATTACGGGCTGACGCGCTACCCCACGCTGAGCGATCTGTACGACAAAATCGGCTATACCGTAGAGAACATGGGCTATGATAAGGAAGTCTCCTCCAATATCCGGTCGGCTTTGGAGGCACGCATCAATTCGCTGATGATCGGCGGTAAAGGGGCCATGCTGAATACGCCCAAATCGATCCCCATCGAATCTCTGCTGAGCTATCCAACGGTGCTGGAGCTGGAAGACATCGGAGATGATGAGACCAAATCCTTTGTTATCGGCATTCTGCTGGTCCAGCTGTATGAGTACCGGAAATACCAGAAGGATAAGATCAACGGTGCCAAGAAACTGCAGCATATCCTGATGGTGGAGGAGGCGCATCGCCTGCTGAAAAATGTTTCCGAATCAGCGAATCCGACGCAGGCCAAGTCTGTGGAATTTTTCTGCAACATGCTGGCAGAGATCCGTACGTATGGGCAGGGAATCTTTATTGCGGATCAGATTCCCACCAAGCTTGCTCCGGATACCATCAAGAACACCAACCTGAAGATCGTGCACCGCACGGTGGCAAGGGAAGACCGGGAGACCATCGGTATGGCCATGAACATGACGCCGGAGCAGATCGAGTATCTGAGCTCGCTGCCCCGTGGGTTTGCTGCGGTCTATGCCGAAGGAGATAACCGGCCGAAATGTGTGAAGCTGCCGCTGGTAAAGGACAAGTATTCCCTGACCAGAGAGCAGGTGATCGGTCCTATCCGCAGCAAGGTGGATAACCAGTTGATTGATGATTTTAAAGAGATGCACTGCGGCTGTACCTACTGCGAGCAGCGCTGCCGCTTCGGCGAAGCCATAAAGAAGAATCTTTCGGCGGTTAATATGGCCGGAGGGATTGCGGAAATTGAAAAACATAAGTATAATGTAACCGTAATCGATAAATTTATCTCCTTCCTGGAGCAGAAAAAAGTGATTTCCTGCGAAGGAATTCACGGCCGGCTGTGTGCGGCGGGATTCCTGTTGGAAAGATGTAAGTTAGATCGTGGTTATAAAAAGAAAATTCTGGCAGGGTATGTCCGCTATCTGTCAGAGAAATAGAAGGCTGTACAGCTTTCGAAACATCGCGGAAAAAGGGGAAAAGGGAGTCGCAGGTTATGGCAAATTTCTGTAATCACTGTGGAAATAAGGTGCCGGATGGGTTGGACCGCTGCCCGTATTGTGGCAAGAAAATCAAATGGCCCACGGAAAAGGGCGGGAAACATGAGATTGGCGATAATATCAGCGGCGGCGGAAAAAAGATCCTGCTTTTTGCAGGTATCGCCGTGGTAGCCGTGGCCGCCCTGGCGGGCATCGGGATGTTTGTTGAGCATAAGCCGGGGCCTGGGCCGCAGCCTACCATGGAAACTCTTGCGATTGAGCCGGAAACGGCCGTAGACTCCGGGGTGGATCATTCTGCGGAAGTACAGGTACTCCAGGATCAGTACAATCAGTTCCTGTCTGATTATCAGAGCGGTCTGGTGGAAGTGGACATGCGGGATAACGGTGCCTCCTATTACCAGGACGGAGAGCTGAGAAGTGAAGATGCAAACGCGGATGAGACCTCTGTCTATAACCGGGAATACTATTATAAAGATGGCGATCTGTATATTATGATTCTTCGTGATCCGTCGACCGGACAGGAGAATGATGTTTATGTGCAGAACGGACAGATCCTCCGGTGGAGAGATGTATCCGGCACAAATCACGATGATTTTTCCGCAGATTCCGATGCCATGGACACGTTGAACACGTATCTGCAGGAGGGCTATGATCTGTACGCAGCCCATCAGGATCGCGCGTCGGCGGCCCTTGAGACCATGGCACCGGCCACACCTACAGAAGCGGCCACGCTGGCACCCACCGAAGCGCCTACAACGGTTCCGCCTACGACTGTGACAGCAGACGGATTCATCTTCCCGGATAGTGATTCGCGTTATCTTTCAGAGTCCGAACTGGCCGGTCTTAGTGACTGGGAACTTCGGGTCGCGCGGAACGAACTGTATGCGCGTCACGGCCGGAAATTTAAAGACACGGAACTGCAGAATTATTTTAACGGCTGCAGCTGGTATAACGGTACCATCAATCCGGATGATTTCCAGGATGAGACCATGTTCAATAAATATGAAATGGCCAACAGGGATCTGATCCGCGGATATGAAAAATCCCGCTCCGGATCGGACAACGGGGTGAATTATTCCGTGGTCAATGCATCTGGTGCGGACGACATAACCCGCTATACAGCCATGGGAAATTATCGACAGGTTACCAGTGGGGACGGCACATTTTCATTTGCCGTCCCTACTGATTTATTTAATGTTGAAGTAAGCTCAGACACACAGTATTCCTATTATTATCGGGACAGTTCCGATCAGCTGCAATACGCGCTTTTCGTGGGCCGGTTGGATGATGCGGGAGACGCTTTGTCCCGCGCGGATGCCAGGTACCGGGAGTACAGAAACTACTTTTCTTCGACCTATTTTGACAGCGCGCCAACAGAGATCAATGACAGTGGTTCAGCCCGCGGTCTGATCGGCGGATATTATGACAGCAGCAGGACCCGCGGTGCCTATGTGATTGTCCGGAACGACGGACGTTCCACCTATTATCTGGAGTTTGATTACTATACATCTGATCCGGACAACGAACATTCCGCTGAGCGATATATGGAAGATTATCTGTACCGAAGCTGTTCTTTCAGCGGAACGTCGTATCTTCCGAGAAATTTTGAGCTGTTCAGAACGAACGACATGGGATCAAAGAAATAACAGCATCTTTTGGCGAAAGGGTATAACGTTGGATATTAGAGGGATTTTTGGGGGGAAAAGCAGTACAGTGGCCGGCGGCAAAAAGAAGCCATCCGAGGATGATGCCATATATTATTACGGTCGTCAGCTTTCAGGCGTGGATCATATTGTGTATTCTCAGCTGGTCATGGGCCTGAAAAAGATGGAACCCAAAATCGGCCTGTATGGGGGAGACTTTGATTCCGTCAGCCGTATTTCCCAACTGGTGTTGGCGGATCATCCGGAAATATTCTGGTTTGCCGGCGCCGGACAGGTGACGCAGAAAGGAAGCCAGCTGTTCTTTTCTCCGTTTTATACCATGAGCGAAGGCGTAAAGAACAACCGGCAGAAGCAGTTGGAACAGGCAGCAAAGAACTTTAAACGTTCCGTACGGGGACGTAAAACTTCTTATGACCGGTTGCAGGCGGCTTTTACCTGGCTGGTAAAAAACACCACCTATGTGGACGGTGCGCCGGATAATCAGAATATCTGCAGTGTGTTTCTTAACCACAAGAGTGTCTGCGCCGGTTATGCCAAATCCTTACAGTATCTGCTTCAATCGGTGGGGATCGAATGCCTGTATGTATGGGGAGATGTCATAGGAAAAGGAAGGCACGGCTGGAATATCGTGAATCTTGATGGGGCCTATTATCAGACAGATGTGACCCTGGGGGATCGCTCCTTTTCAGACGGGACATCCGTAGGAAACGGACTTCCTGCTGAACTGGAAGCGGAGTACGGCTACATGTGCATGACCGATGAAGAGGCCCGACGCGACAGGATCGAAAATGTTACAGAGCTGGGGGTGACACTTCCGGCGTGCATATCAACGGCCATGAATTATTACCGGAGGAACAATCTGTTTTTTGCGGGCGGGGCACAAGGTGCCTGGATAAACATGGAGCAGAGACTGTCTAAGGGGGAGACCTCTTGGTGCTATCAGTTTGCGTCCGAATATGAATATGATATGTTCCTGCAGGATATAGACGGTGGACGTTATACCGATCTGGCGCTGCGGCACCTGAAGAAGAACCGGATAAGTACCTGTACCAGCCGTATTCCTTCTTTGTACGTGGTCATCGGCTGGGTCAGGTGATTTTCGGGAGGCAGCCTATGAAACGGGTTCTGGTCAAGTCCGTGTACGATGCTTTTGATTATGTGATGGCACATTACTATCCCGCAGGACTGGAAGACCTGTCGGAAAAGAAGGATAGCTATGCCGTGATTTCTATTCAGGACACTCACACGGGCGGGTTTGGCTTTGCTTTTCAGGAAAATAAGTTTTGTCAGGGCGTCCTTAGCCTGTATTTTGATGATATCGAGAAAGAGGTGGATGGAGCGGTCCTGTTCACACGGCGACAGGCAGAACAGATCATAGAATTTGTAAATTCACACCGACAGGCAGAAACGCTTCTTGTTCATTGCTACGGCGGAGAGTCTCGTTCCAGAGCGGTAGGCGCTTTTGCAGTAAAGTTGTTGGGTGGAGATAACAGACGTTTGCTGGAAGGTGGGAATGCGAATCGTCATGTATATGACACGCTAATAGGCGCCTGGCAAAAACAGATGTGATGATAACAATTATAAATGAGAAAATTACAACCCAGATAGCAGCGTGAAATACCTGATTTCGTGCTGAATCTGGGTTGTAAATTCTTAGATTACCAGACAAGGCTTCCGGTGGTTCCGCTATCAGTTATTCACATGGCATATTCGCAGAACTCAGTCATAAAATGAAAAAAGATGGAATCCTTTCACACTTTCTGCTAGAATAGCGGTATGTCGGCATTTTTTGCAAATGATGTCACCCCTGACAGGAGGTCACGATGCCAGATAAAAGATGTTCGCTCGATCCTGAAGCTTCGCTTATGGGCAAGAACCATGAGCAGACTACCCTTCGCCCTGAAGTTACGGTCATCGGTGCGGCAATCATGGATATGGTCGTAGGTCCGGTGAGCGAGGCAGTTTTTCGGACAGGCTCCCAGCCCATGCAGTATTCCCGCCTGACCTACGGAGGCGACGCCCTGAATGAATCCTTGATTCTGTCAAAACTGGGCGTGCGGACGGAGCTGATCACGAAGGTGGGAAACGATGAGACCGGCGAACGCATTCTGGCACATGCAGCAAAGAGCGGTATTATTCTGAATCATGCAATAAAGGAAGACGGACTGACCACGGGCATCAATGTGGTATTGGTAGATTCGTCCGCTGAACGCTATTTCCTGACAAATCCGGAGAGCAGTCTGCGGAAGCTTTCGGAGGAAGACATTCTGCCCGCGCTGGACGAGGCGGCGGATATCGTAAGCTTTGCCAGCCTGTTCGTATCTCCCCTGCTGGACATTCCGGCGATGGAACGGGTATTCCGGAAGATCAAGGAAAAACCAGGACGGATTTTGACGGCGGACATGACCAAGGCAAAAAATGGGGAGACCCTTCGGGATCTCGCGCCGTTGATCCCCCATATCGATGTTCTGCTGCCCAACCGGGAGGAGGCCTCTCTGCTGACCGGGGAGGCAGATCCGTACCGCAGCATGCAGTGCATGCTGGAAGCAGGCTTTTCCTGCGTAGTCATGAAGATCGGAGGGGATGGCTGTCTGGTAGGACGGGGCGGAAAGATCACTCGCGTTGCAGCCTGTCCTGTAACAAACGTATCGGATACCACCGGTGCCGGGGACAGCTTTGTAGCGGGCTTCCTGTACGGACTGACACAGGAGCTTTCCGCAGAAAAATGCGCGGGCCTTGGCAGCGCGACGGCGGCCTGTACCGTGGAAGCCGTAGGTGCAACGGAGGGGAAAATCACTCCGGAAGAGATTATGAGACGATTCGAAAGGAATTGAATGTATAGAGAAGATGACTTCCCGGAAGAGAACTACCGGGAAGAAGATTACTGGAATGAGAATTCCTGGGACGACGATTTCCGGGAAGAACGATACAGAGACGAGCCTTACAGAGACGAATCCTACAGAGACGAGCCTTATAGAGACGAGCCTTACAGAGATGAACCTTACAGAGGCGAATCATATAGAGACGAGTATCACAGAGACAACGCCTATGGGCAGGGAGATAACAGTGCTGGATACAGGAGCAGGAGAGAGGAACGGAAAAGGCGGCAGCGCAGACGCAGCGTCTTTCACCGCCTGCTGTTCCTGGTCGTTCTGGTGGTCGTCTTGGCTGCGGCTGTCTATATAGGCGGCTCGCGGCTTGGTCTGCACCTGCAGGTTCCTTCATGGCAGAGCGTCGAGGAGGATGCATCCTCGCTGACACAGCAATTCATCGACGGCGTGCAGGAGCTGATCGGCGGGAAATCAGAGAGCAGTGAGGATAATAAGGCTGCCGGACAAGAAGAAAATAACGCGGCTGCGCAGGAAGATAGTAATGCGTCCGTGCAGGGAGATAGTGCGGCAGCACAGTCGGGAGGCGACGCGGCCGCAGAACAGTCAGATGCTGCGGCTGCCGCACAGACGGCGGCAGAGGACGGATCGGATGAAGCCCTGCATCAGGCGCTGACATCCGGACCCTATTATTTCTATCGTCAGCTCAACGAAGACGATCAGGAAATCTATCGCCTGATCTACGCCGGCGTCACAAATATGGAGAAAGAGATCAGCTGTCCCACGCGGGATTACGAATATGTCTACCGCATAGAGGATCTGATGCTGGCGGATCATCCGGAAATCTTCTGGTATGAGGGCCGCGGCAACTCCCTGCAGTACGCCTACAAGCTGGTGCTGCAGCCGGAATACACGGTGGATGCCGTTACAAAAGCGGAGCGGGAAAAGAAGATCGCGGAGGAGACGGCAGAGTTTATGTCGCACGTCGGCCCGGATGAAACCTCCTACGAGCGTCTGGCGACAGCCTTTAACTTTATCACCAACCGGGTGTCATATCAGGCAAATTCCCCGGATGACCAGAATCTTGTCAGCGCGATGATCCACCACCAAAGCGTGTGCGCGGGTTATGCCAAGGGCGTGCAGTACCTGCTGCAGCAGCTGGGCATAGAGTGCCTGTATGTATGGGGCAGTGTGGACGGCCGCGGAGATCATGCCTGGAATATCGTTAATCTGGACGGCGTCTACTATCACTCGGACGCTACCTTCGGCGACCGTTCCTTCACGGATGGCAGCACGGAGGATCATGGCCTACCGGCGGCGCTGGCACAGGAATACGGATATCTGTGCATGAGCGATGAAAAAGCCCTGCGCGACCGGACCATTTCCATGGACCTGCCGGAGGGCGTCAGCGTGCCGGTCTGCAGTTCAGAGGACCAGTCCTACTACCGCCGGCACGGATGGTATTTTGAAACCTATTCCGAGGCCGTCTGGGACGATATGCGTCAGACCCTGGCCTCCGGACAGACATACTGGCGCTACCAGTTCGGAAGTAAAGAAGCCTACGAAAGCTTCCTGGAAGAGATCGCCGACAACCGGTTCGCCCGGATGGCCCTGGAAGAACTGGGGCTCTCCAGCGTCCGCAGCTATACCAGCCCCAACGACACCCTCTGGATCGTCGCCGGTTGGGTGCCGTGAGAAATCGGGGACAGGTACCGTTTCTCATTTCCGAATACTATAGTATTTCGTACCTTTCTTCAGCTTGCCGCGGCATTCGGCCATCTCGCTGACCGTGACCAGCTGATATCCCTGGTCCACAAGCCAGGGAACGATGGTCTTCGCGGCCTCGGCCGTGGGCTTGTGAATATCATGCATCAGGATGATATCCCCGTCCCGGACCTCCCGTTTGATGCAGGAAATCGTTGCAGAAGTGCTGCGGGTCTTCCAGTCCAGCGTATCAATGGACCAGAGGATCAGCGGCATTTTTGCATTGGAAGCCACGGTGCTGTTAGAGGAACCATACGGCGGCCGCAGCAGCACGGGCTTTTTACCGGTGATTTTTTTGACCGCTTTATTGGTACGGTTAAGCTGGCTGCGCAGGGAGGAGGCACTGAGCTTGCTCAGATTGCTGTGATCCCAGGAATGATTGCCGATCTCACAGCCCATCTTATAGGCCTGCTTCAGCTGCTTCTTATACTGGTTCACCCGGTTCCCGACCACGAAGAACGTCGCCAGACCGTCATTTTTCTTCAGGGCGCTCAGGATAATGGGGGTATAGACAGAGGGGCCGTCGTCATAGGTCAGCGCCACCATCTTGCCCTTTTTATTGATGGATCGGGTCAGAACGCCTTTCTTGCTGAAATAGCAGAGCTTCTTGCCGATGGTCTTCTTGCCGGTGACCATATAGCCCTTCTTGTCAAAATAATATTTCTTTTTCTTGACCGTGATCCACTTTTTCTTCACCGGGACGCCGTTCTTATAATATTGCTTCCCTTTGGCGGTCTTTACAAAACCATCCGGGTGCGTAACGGCAGCAGCCTTGGTTTCCACGGCGCCGGCGGCGCTTTCCGAAGAAGACGATTCCGCGGCTAAGGCAGCGGAAGGCAGGACCATCAGCAGAAGAACAGAGAGTAAAACGGACAGCAGAATTCCGGAAAATGTGGAACCGGAAAGTATATTGCGATAAGATTTTTGCATGGCAGCCTCCGGGAAAGATCTGGTGCGGTGTAAATAGATGCGGAAAAGAATCTTTTATTTACAATAGTAATATACCATGCCGAAGAAATGAAAACAAGCGGACGAGATAGTTTATGTCAATTTTGCAGCCAGTCTACTCGTATTTCACCTGTATTCTTTCTCAACTCTACATCCAGGAGGTGGGAACATGGCTGTTTTTGTGCTATTATAACCTCATCAATCAAAGGAGTAAAAACAATGGATCAGAAGAAGACAGGACAGTACATAGCAGAAAAAAGGAAGGCACTCGGTCTTACGCAGGCAAAGCTGGCAGAAATACTGGGCATGAGCGATAAATCCGTTTCCAAATGGGAACGTGGTGTGTGCCTTCCGGACGTGTCAGTCTATCAGCCGCTGTGCGATATCCTTGGCATCAGTATCAATGAATTTATTGCCGGTGAGGATATCGACGAAGGAAGTCTTGCTCAAAAATCAGATGAAAATCTGATCCTGGTCTCCGCCGATTCGCTGAAGAGGAGAACGAGACTGAAAAGAGCTGTTGCCGCCGTGACGGCGGCTGCGGTCCTGCTCTGCGCGACGCTGGGATATGTGCTGGTAAAAGAAGGATACTTTGACCGGAATTATGTGATTCCTTTTTCGATGGGGAGCCCTCAGATGCAGGTGGTCCAGACGATGTCTGAGGCAGAGGCTTATGTCTTCCAATACGACGCCGATCGATCGTTTCAGAAAATGACCGTCTATGTGACAGAATATAAAAACGGACAGGAAATTTCCCGTGAACCGTTCATAGAGTTTAATGCGAATGAGCATGACGGGAAATTAAATGGAACGCTCTGCATCACACGGGACAAAAGTACGTATGATATGAAGCTGAGCGGGATCCGCGAATTTGAAGATCACAGCGGAACAGCCACTGTGGAGGGCCCTTATCCCGTTAAGGAAAAAATCGGGAACCCGGAAAATTACAGTTCCGGTGTCAGCCATGTGGAGGATAAAATAAAAATAATAAATGATCAGGAAATCCGGTTGGTTGCTTTTTCATATCAGAATAACGGAGAGGATCTGATCGTAGGTACTGCCGACAGTGAAGAAGATACAGCAGCTTTCAGATTTGTGGTTTCTGTTGTGTTCAGTTCCGATGATTGAGATGGTGAGAAACGGGGATCTGTGCAAAATCCCGGGGCAGCAAATAATCTTTGCTACCCTGGAATTTGCACATCCCAGAGATAATAATCCTGTGCCAAAATTGATTTGTGCAATATTCAGGATAAATTACAAGATTTGCTACCCTTTTTTCGCTTTTGGATCAAGCAAGAAGGATCAAAAAGGGTAGCAAATCTATTCTACGACCTTGAATATTGCACAAATCACTCTTTTCAAGAGTCATAAATGGTATATTGTGCAAAATCCGGGGTAGTATATATATTTTACTACCCCGGATTTTGCACTGTGACATGTACCACGATCTGTGTCCACGCCCGCCTCCTGGAGGGGGACGCTTAAGCCCCAAAGAATCGACTGCGCCTCTTGCTGGCAATAATAAGCATCCTACGTATTGTCCATGCCGCCATCTCGTGCCCGCTTCGCGGTCACTCGGTACCGTCCATGCCGCCAACTCGTGCCCGCTTCGCGGGTACTCGGAACCGTCCATGCTGCCAGCTCGTGCCCGCTTCGCGGTCACTCGCTGTCGCGGCTTTCGCCGTATGCCAAGAAAACATTAAGCAGCCCCGGATGAGCGAGCTCCTCCGTGGCTGCTTAATGTTTTCTTGGCGCATGGACTCAATGCTTACGCGCAAAAAGGGTATTTACATTATCATCATTTGCCTATAGAATAGGGTGGATGCGCGTTATAGAACGTGCAAGAAAGCGAAACGGAGAATCTTAGTATCATGAAAATTTTTCAGCGCGCGGATATCCTGCTTCCGAAGGTGGATTCCATGGGAGACTGGGCTGTCATTGCCTGTGATCAGTTCACTTCTCAGCCGGATTACTGGGAGCGTGTCCAGGCCAGAACAGCCGGAAAGCCCTCTGCGGGACACCTGATCATGGCAGAGGTCGATCTGGAGACCCGCACTGAGGAGCGCATTCGCTCCGTGCAGGAAGCGATGATCGACTACCGCAAGCGCAAACTGTTCACCAAGTATTCCAACTGCTACATCTACGTAGAGCGCACACTGCTAAACGGCATGGTCCGCCGGGGCATCGTAGGCGTGATCGATCTGGAGTCCTACGACTACAGTACCGATTCCGTATCCCCCATCCGTGCTTCTGAAGAAACTGTCCTGGGACGCATCCCGATCCGTAAAAAAATCCGAGAAAAAGCGTCGCTGGAATTGTCCCATGTTCTTATGCTGGCCGATGACGATCAGATGAGCCTGATCGCTCCGATTACCGAGATCAAAGACGAGCTGCCTCTGCTGTATGACTTCGATCTGATGGAAGGTGGCGGACATATTGCCGGCTACCTGGTGTCCGGGGAAGAGGCGGATGCCTTTGATGAGCGCCTGGATGAATACGCGGAGCGCCAGACGGAGGAATACGAGAACCTGGCCGGCACGCCCCTGCTGTTCGCCGTGGGAGACGGCAACCACTCCATCGTGACCGCCAAGGATGTTTATGAACATGAAAAGGCTGCGCATCCGGAAAAGGATTACTCCAAAAGTCCGCTGCGCTATACCATGGTAGAGCTGGAAAATCTGTACGATGACGTGCAGGAAATTGACTCCATCTACCGCATTATCAAGCACACCGACCCCGAAAATCTGCTTTCTGCGATTCAGAGCTACTGCGCAGAAGATGGCTACCCGGTGACCTGGTGTGTCGGCGACAAAGAAGGCGTTATTAAGCTGGATCCCGCCCGTGGTCCGCTGGCGGTCAGCGTTTTGCAGGATTTTCTGGATTATTATCTGTCGGAGGAAGCCGGAGAGATCGATTACATTCACGGTGCGGATGTGCTGCGGGAGCTTTCCCGTCAGGAAGGCTGTATTGGTTTTCTGATGTCCCCCATTCGTAAAGAGGACTTGTTCCCCAGCCTGCAGGCCGGCGGTCCGCTGACAAGAAAGGCCTTTTCCATGGGACAGGCCCGGGAAAAAAGGTACTATCTGGAAGCACGGCGAATCCGGTAAATTTTTCTTGCCTTTTCAAGCAGAATATACTATTCTATAAGGTGATAAAACAGCTTTTAATATGCTACGGGAGGGACAACCATGGCAGAACCGAGAGCCTCCAGAGAAGGCTATCGCACCCGTTCATCCGAAAACCGAACACCCTCAAGGCGGCCGAGAAGGCGTCGTCGCAGATACTCTTATCGCCTTTATGTGATGATAGGCGTACTGATCCTGCTGCTTTTGCTGCTGGTCTTTCTGCTGTCGAAGCTTTTTGGCGGCGGAGGAGATAAAAAGGCCGCAGAGACCACGATGGCTCCGGAAAGTGCCATTGAGACTACTGCTGCAGAGACAACAGCGGCCGCTATACCGGCTCCGACAGCTGCGCCGGCGGCAGCCAATGAATGGTACCTGATCCTGGTGAACAAGGACAATCCTGTTCCGGAGGATTATCAGGTGGAACTGACCAGTCTCCGCAATGATCAGTCCGTGGACTCCCGTATTTATCCGGACCTTCAGGCCATGTTCGATGAAATGCGTGCGCAGGGCCTCTCCCCCATGATCACCTCCTCCTACCGCTCCGCGGAAGATCAGCAGAAGATCATGGATAACAAGATCGCCGAGTACAAGGAGCAGGGCTACACCGATGAGGATGCCCGCGAGCTGGCCGAAGAATGGGTGGCCAAGCCCGGTACCAGCGAGCATCAGCTGGGCATCTGCATTGATATCTCCTCCACCGACAGCGAAGATAGCGACATGAAGGTGAACGTGTGGAACTGGCTGATCGACAACAGCTACAAATACGGGTTCATCCAGCGCTATCCAGAAGACAAAACGGAAATCACCGGGATCATCAACGAGCCCTGGCATTACCGTTATGTAGGAAAAGAAGCAGCAAAGGAGATCTTCGACCAGAACATTACCCTGGAAGAATATCTGGGCGTATATTGATGTGACAAGGGGACGTACCTTCTGTCACACATTGCAAGCGATGTGTGTGTGACAGAAGGTACGTCCCCTTGTCACATCATTGTGTTTACAAAAAAATAACGAACAAATTTGGAAGACTTTCTGTGCGCCGTGATCATACGGCTCACGGGAGGTCTTTCTTTTATTAATGCTCCCCGGATTTTACCGGATCGTGTAACAAAAACCGGCCGGAAACGTCTTCCGAAAGCCTTTAACCGTGACAAAAAGTGATGGTTACCCTCACTTTTAGTTTGTGGACAATCGGGAAGGAATGGGGTATCCTGTGATTCACCGCGGGAGGAACGGAGGATCGGCAGATGACGGAACGTGAACGGGAACGGGAACAGGAACTGCGGGAGGCGGTGATGAGCCGCCTGTCCCCGGTCCGTGAGATGGAGGATGAGGAGATCCTGGCACAGATCGATGACGTGCTGCGGGAGAACGGGAGGAGAGACCGCCTTTCGGTCGAGAGCAAAAGCAGGCTCAGAAAGCACCTGTTTGATTCTCTGCGCCGTCTTGATTTGCTGCAGGAGCTTTTGGAGGATGACAGTATTACCGAAATCATGGTGAACGGAAAAGACTGCATTTTCCTGGAACGGAACGGCCGTACGGAGCACTGGCCCGGCTCTTTTTCCGCGCAGGAACGCCTGGAGGACGTAATCCAGCAAATCGTCTCCCGGGTCAACCGCGTGGTCAATACGGCCTCCCCCATTGTGGACGCCCGACTGGCAGACGGATCACGCGTGAACGTGGTTCTGCCGCCGGTAGCCCCGGACGGCCCGATTCTGACCATCCGAAAATTTCCCGCCGATCCAATTACCATGGAGCAGCTGATCGAATGGGGCAGCATCCCCCGGGAGGCTGCGGATTTTCTGGCGTGTCTGGTCCGCACCGGCTATAACCTGTTTATTTCCGGCGGCACCGGCTCCGGGAAGACGACCTTCCTGAACGCATTGTCCGCTTATATACCCTCGAGTGAGCGTGTGATTACCATTGAGGATTCCCTGGAACTGCAGATCCTTGGCATTCCGAACCTGGTCAGATTGGAGACCCGGAACGCCGGAGCCGAAGGAACAGGGGCCGTGACCATACGGGATCTGATACGCACGGCGCTGCGGATGCGCCCGGATCGGATCATTGTCGGCGAGGTGCGCGGGGCGGAGGCGTTGGACATGCTACAGGCTTTCAATACTGGGCATGATGGGAGTTTATCAACGGCTCACGCCAACAGCACCGCGGACCTGTTATCACGTCTGGAGACCATGGTATTGATGGCGGGAGAACTCCCGCTGGCTGCCATACGGCAGCAGATCGCATCCTCCGTAGAGATCCTGGTGCATCTTGGGAGGCTGCGCGGCGGCAGACGAAAGGTGCTGGAAATTGTGGAGGTGCTGGGGTATGAAGCAGGAGAGATCAGGCATCAGACACTTTTTCACTACGATGAGAACCGGGGCTGCCTCCGCGCGGACGGGCATCCCCTCCGCCGGATCCGCAAATGGGAGATGGCGGAGGGACCCGGAAGCGGAGCCCGATTACAGGCGATGCTTGCTGACACTTCCGCAGAGGATCCTGTTCATGATGGCAGGAGCGCTGCTGGCGGCGGGGATCGGAGCATTGTTCTACCGGAGCCGCCTGGCCATGCTGGCGTTCTCGCCCCTGATATGGATCATTCCGAGGCGAATGGAGACAGCGCTGGCACAGACGCGGCGGGATAAGCTGGCCCTGCAGTTTCGGGACGGTATCCTGTCTGTGGCGGCAGCTCTTTCTGCCGGTTACGCCATAGATAACGCCTGGTGGGAGGCCGCCCGGGAGATGGCGGTGATCTACGGAGAGGACGGTGAGATCACCCGCGAATTTACCATGATCCGTCGAAAGATCCGTCGTAACATGACCTCAGAAGAGGCGGTGGAGAGCTTGGCGGAGAGGAGCGGCATCCCGGAGATCCGGCAGTTTTCCGATGTTTACGCGGCGGCCCGCCGCACCAGTGGGAACCTTGGGCCCATCCTGAAGGATACCGCGGAGCTTTTGAACCGAAAGCTTCAGGTGCGCGAAGAGATCCGCACACAGGCGGCAGCCAAGCGCATGGAACAGCGCATTATGACGGTCATGCCGGCAGCTATCCTGCTGTACGTGAACCTGGGAAATCCCGGCTTCACAGATCCGCTGTACCAGGGACTCGCAGGCCGTCTGATCATGACCATCTGCCTGGCGGTCTACGCGGCAGCCATCCGGATGGGCGAACGGATCCTGGCGGTGGAGGTATGAGAATGCGGAAAAAAGAGAAGAAGGCCTCTTATCCGCTGGGGGATCTGGCAAGGCGTCTGCGGCGGCGAATGGGCCAGCCCGAATATCCGGCTGCCCGGCTGGAGACACAGCAGATCCTGTATCCGGAGGAGGATGCACGGGAGGCGCTGTGCCGGGAGGATGAACAGCGTTTTCGTCGGGCTATTCTATGCGTGCTGGCGGGGATTGTACTGACGATGGCGGCAGCGCTGATGGTCGGAACGGATACCTTTACGGTGCTGACGCGCCCGGATTACGGACAAAACGCCCGTCAGGAACTGCTGGATGTGTCTCTGGGGGAAGAGGAATACCAGATTCCCCTGACCGTCGAGTCCCGGCGATACACGGAGGAAGAATGGGAACGCCTGAGAGAAGAGGTCTGGAAGCAGGCCGAAGAGAAGGCGTTGGGAGAAAACGACAGTTGGGAACACATCACCACAGATCTGGTGCTCACGGAGGACAGCGGTATTCCGGGTATCGATCTGATCTGGGAGAGTTCAGACCCGGAGGTGATCGACTACGATGGCATGTTGGGCAAGGAAGGTCTCCGGGAAGAGACGCCGGTGACGCTGACCGTTTACATACGCAGCGAGGAACGGGTCTGGGAAAAGTCTCTGACAGCGGTGGTGGACCCGCGGCCGCAGAACGAGACGGAGCGGAAACAGCAGATGCTTTCCGATCGTCTGCGGGAAGCCGCTTCCGACCGGGAACAGGCCGAGATACGTCTCCCGCAGGAAAGCGGAGGACAGCAGATCCTGTATCACGGGGAAGATGATCTGCCGCCGGTCTTGTTTCTGCTGCTGGGCCTGCTGGCGGCGGGCGCATTGCTGTATCTGCCGATACAACAGAGGCAGGAAGCGCTGAAAAACCGGGAGCGGGAGCTGATGATCGCCTACCCGGAGCTGGTGAGTACCCTGACGGTGCTGATGGGCGCGGGCCTGACCGTTCGCGGCGCATTTGAGCGAATGGCGGTTTCCTACCGCAGACAGCGGGAGGCCGGGGCGCCGGTCATGACCGTCTATGAAGAGGTACTGCTTTGCGTGAATTCCCTGCGGCAGGGAGCTTTTGAGGAGCAGGTCTATGTAGAATTCGGAAGACGTTGCGCCTTGCAGCCCTACCTGCGGCTAGGAAGTCTGCTAGCCGCCAATCTGAGGAAAGGAAGCGGAGGCCTGCTGATCCTCCTTCGCGAAGAATCGGAAGCGGCTCTGTCCTCCAGACTTCGGCAGGCCAGAAAGAAAGGAGAGGAAATCTCCTCCAAGCTGCTTCTTCCCATGCTGATGCTGTTTGCCCTGGTGCTGGTACTGCTGATGGCACCGGCCATGATGTCCTTTTGACAGGAGAGGAGAAGAAAGATGCTGCATGCACAAGAAGAACTGTATATGATCCCGGAGACCTTCCCGGATAGATGTCTTCCGGCAGAATATGAAAATGAGAAAAAGGAAAAGTATTCCTTCTGGGGGGATGAACGAGGTGTCGGGACGGTGGAAATTATCCTGATTCTGGTGGTGCTGATCGCGCTGGTGATCATCTTTAAGACCCAGTTGACCAGTCTGGTTAATACCATTTTCAGTACCATTACCAGAAACGCGAATAATGTACTCAAGTAAAATGCGCGGGAGCATGACCGTTTTCCTGGCCCTGACGCTTTCACTCTTTCTGGGCGTGACCGGGGTGCTGATGGATTATGCCCGGGCACAGATGCTTTCCTACCAGGCGGAGGCGGCCGCTGCGGCCGCCGCGGAGTCCGTTTTTGCTGGATATTTTGCGCCGCTGTGGGGAGAGTACGAGCTCTTCGGCCGCCTGGTGCCGGAGGACAGCCTGGAAAAGCTTTCAGAGGAGACATGCACCTACGCAAAGGCCTGGGGCGGCGGCTCCCGGGGGACCTTTACGGCTTTCTCCCGGCTGGAGGCATCCTGGGACCAGGTAGTCTTTCTGACCGATGAAAACGGCGCCGTGTTCCGTGAACTGGCCACCCGTGCCATAGGGAGCGAGGCGGGTGAAATACTTCTTTCAGAATGGAAAGAACGCCTGGGGCTCTCTCGGGGGGATACTGCCGGGAAGCTTACGGAGGGCGCGGCCCGGGATGAGATCCGGCAGGATGATGTCCTTCCGAACTATGACGAAATGAAAGAAGCCTTGACAGAGGCGGAGAAGGAAGAGGAAGAAGCCAGAAAGGCCGCGGAAGAGGCCAGGAAAAAGGCGGAAGAAGCCAAGAAAAAGGCGGAAGAAGCCGGTGAAGAGCCGGCAGAGGAAACACCAGCTGAAGAAAGTACGGAGGAAATGCCGTCCGGGACAGCTGCAGCGGCGGGAGAGACAGAGACGCCGGTCCCGGTCGTACGGGATACAAGGACCCCGGAGGAAAAGGCGAAGGCCAGGAAATATCTGCAGCTGATCGATACCGTGCGGCGGCTGCTTGGGAGGGGCATATTGCGCGCGGTAATGCCGGAGGGAGCGGTGCTCTCCACGGCAGAAATATCCGGCGGGAACCTGCCTTCCGATCTGTCTGGCGCAGAAAAGGACCGTAGCGTGCGAAGCGGCGGCGGTGACGGCAACGGCCTGCTCTTCCGGGAATATCTGATGCGTCACATGGTCTGCTTTACCACGGATACGGACCGCTCCCCGCACTATGAACTGGAATACCTGATCACGGGGAAAAAGGATGATGAGGCAAACCTGAAATCGGTGGTCACGAAAATTTTGTGGATGCGCCTGGGCCTGAACATGATGTATCTTGCCAAATCGCCGGAAAAGAAAGCGGTCACGCAGGAAGCAGCCATGCTGGCGGTCGGCTGGACGGGGCAGCCGGCGCTGATTGAACTGACGGATCAGCTGCTGACGGCGGCCTGGGCAGCGGCGGAGAGCCTGATGGATGTGCGCGAGCTGCTGGGCGGCGGGGAGGTGCCGTTAGTCAAGACGGATGCAGATTGGAAGCTTTCCCTGGAAAATGCAGCGGAAGCCTGGGCCGAGGCAGGCACGGGCGATGCAGAGTCGGGCGGTACAAAATCGGGCAGCACCGGCGGCACGGGGAAGCCGGAGAAAGGACTTTCTTATGCAGATCATCTGCGCATCTGTCTGTACCTTAAGGAAGAAGGAACGCTCAGCTACCGCGCCATGGATGTCATCCAGTGGAACCTTCGGAAGCTGGATCAGAACTTTCAGATGTCTGCCTGTCTGGAGGAAGGGAGGCTGACGCTGACAGCCGGGGGAAGACTGCTGCTGTTTCCGCTGTATGCATCCCTGATTTCGGGATCAGGGGAAATGGGGACGGTGGTCAAACAGGCATCTTTCTCTTATCTGGAGGAATAGAAGGCGTATGCGGATGCTCTTTTTCGGATGTTGTGGGATTGAAGAACCAAAGATATTGAAGGGTCGGCATCCTTTATTAGAAATCATCTTTAGCTCCCCCAAATTTACCCCCCTGTCCCAAAGCACCCGAAGAAGAGTATCCGGATACGCCTTCCTGCGTGGCAGCCTTACGGTAGAAGCTTCTATCCTTGTGCCGCTGTTCCTTTTGACCATGTATCTGTTCTGGGGCCTCTTTTCCGGCCTTATGATCCATACCAGGCTGCAGTATGCGGCGGATGAAGTGACCGCAGAGCTGGCGGAGCGCGCCTATTTAATGGAAGCGCTGCCCGGGGAATCCGGAGAGTCAGACGGAGGGCTTTCTTTTGATTCCGGGCTTAGCCGGGCGGCCTGGCGGACCTATGCAGGACTGAGACTGGTACAGCTGACGGGAAGAGAAGCCCTGAAAGCATCCCCTGTAAAGGGCGGTGCCCTGGGGCTGAATCTGGCGGACAGCGAGTGGGACCTGACCGGAAACATCCGGCTGGTAGTGCGCTATAAGCTGAGGTTCCCGGGACTGTTCGGAAAAATCTACAGCCTTCCCATGGAGCAGGTGAGCCTGCGGAAATGCTGGACCGGTCTGCAGGCTGCCCAGGACGGCGGCGCAGATACCGAGGACGGAGAAAAGGTATACGTAACCGAATACGGCAGGGTCTATCACCAGGATATCAGCTGCTATCACTTAAAGCTGACCATTCGGGAAGTCTCTGCCGGCGGCGTGGGAAGCGCGCGCAGTTCAAACGGCAGCATCTACCGCCCCTGTGAACACTGCGCCGTCACGGCCAGGAGCAGCGGGATACTTTTTATTACCCCGGACGGAAATCGTTATCATGTAACAAGAGACTGTTCCGGGCTGAAACGAAGTATTAAAACGGTGTCCCGGGCGACCTGCGGCCTGCCGCCCTGCAGTAACTGTGCCAGAGAGTAAAAAGTGTGAGGGGTATCAGGCTGTAGGAAGGAGAGACTATGTGGTATGAAGCACTGCCGGCTATGACCCGCCTGTTCCTTCTGGCACTCCTGGCAGCACAGGATGTGGAGGAGCAGATGGTGGATGGTCGAGGAATCCTGCTGCTGGCGCTTCCGGGGATGGCGGAAACAATGATGAGTGGAATGTCAGTTGTGTCAGTGTTGGTTCCATGCTTGAACGACATGGCATCGAGAAGTGTCATGTCGGTCATGACAGAAAACGGTGCCATGATCGGTATAGCGTTAAGTGGGATCGTACCCGGCGTGGCTTTATATGCACTCAGTGTGCTCACCGGAGGCGCGGTGGGAGAAGGAGATGCTATGACGGTGTGGGCGGTCGGTTTTGGGAGCGGCTGTGCGGAGGTCCTGGCGTGGCTGACGACGGCGACCATCCCGGCGGGATTCATTGGCTTATGGATACTGCGGAAGAATTCCGACAGGGTTTCCGGCAGAAATCCCGGCAGGGAGTCAGGACAGGTGGAGAGGATTCCGTTCCTGCCGTTTCTGCTTTTCGGAAATTGCCTGCTGACATTGTGGTGTTAAACAATTCGCATCAACGTTAAAAATGGGGAATGCGAATTGGTCTGGGAGAGAAATGCCTATGAATACGAAAATCGTCCGTAATTCTGTCGGTGATTGGCTGGAGTTTGCCGGAAATCGTGACGGATGCTACCGCCTCACTGGTAGTTATACCGTGGAGGCTGCCATGCTGATGACCATGCTGCTGCCCATTCTGATCACAACGCTTTATATGACGGCCTTTCTGACGGATTGTGTGCGAATGAGCGCAGTGATGGCGGAGGGCACGCTGCAGATCCGGCAGGATGAAACGGAGGGGAAGGCCTGGCTGCGGGAGCAGGGAGGCTTTTTCAGCCTTCACACAGCGAGTATCAAATGCAGTCGTTCCTCTTCAAAAGTCACCGCCGACGCCGATGAGACGCCGGCGCTTGCGCGGTACGGAGGCCGGTTTGAGGCCTCTTTTTCCTGTGCGGTGCGGCGGCCGGTTGCCTGGGTACGGCGCATCAGATGCCTGCAGAGCCTGAAGGAGGGAGCAGAATAGCGTGAACATCATCTATCGGAGAGAACTGAATGAGACCTGGATGATTCTTTCGGAAGAGTGCGAGCCATCGCCTTATGAGTGCCGGATGCTGGAGCATCTTTCCGCCGGAAGGCTGCTGAAGACGCGGATCTTTTCTTCCGGCGCGGCCCGCGAATATGCTTTTGCTGTTTCACGCGGCCGTGTGCTGGAGGATCTTTTAAAAGCTGAGAAACTATCCTATGCAGGGCTGAGACAGCTGTTTTCTGCGCTGTCGGAAACACTTTCTCTGTGCAATGAATACCTTCTCTCCCCGGATCATCTGGTGCTGCGTCTGTCCTGTATTTATGCATTCCCGGATATGGATTCCCTTCGTTTCTGCTGCCATCCCGGGGCAGAGGGCAGTTTTTTTGATCATCTGACTGAGCTGGTGGAGGAGCTTCTGGCCGTGGTGGATCACCGTGATATGCGCGCGGCGGAAGCGTTGTATGAATGTCATCGCGTCTGTCACTGGCCCAACTACCGGTTTGAGGATCTGATGGCAGCCATCGGCGGCGCGGGGACGGAGCCGGAACAGGCAGCACTGTACGGAGAAGAAGAGGAAGAACCCGAGAATGACGGTATGGAGGAGGATCGTTTGCCGGAAAGAGGCATACGGGGAATCCTTTTTACAGCCGGCAGAAAAGGATTCCGTAAAGAAACCGGAACGCGAGCCGGACGGATCAACCTCTTCAGTTTCCTGCCGCTTCTTGGTGTGGCAGTCTTGCTGGCAGTATACGCTTTCCTCTATTTCCGGATGGGAATTCAGGAATGGAGGCTCTTTGCACCGGCAGGCCTGCTGCTGGCTTATCAGGGCTATCAGATATACCGAATGCGCACATCTGTGCCTGAGAAAATCCTTCCTTTAGCACAGAGACGTGCCCGCAAGGAACCGGACGCCGCCGCCTGTCCGGCTGGGAAAACATCTGGCCCGGATAATACCACCTGGCTGGCAGCGGAACCTGCAGAGCCGGACGCCACCACCTGGCTTGACGGACAGCAGGAACCGGAACAATGGGTGCTGCGGCCGCTTTCCCGCGAGGATCCGGTCATCACAGTATCCCATCTTCCCTTTGTTATAGGAAAGCTTGTCGGAGAAGTAGATTTTTGCATGAAGGCACCGGCAGTCAGCCGCATCCATGCCCGCATAGAGCGTGATACGGAGGGAATATGGCTGACGGACTGTCGTTCTACCAACGGGACCTTTCTGGAAGGAAAACGCCTGCCGCCTGAGGAGCGGGTCCTGTTGGGGGATGGCGCCCGGGTGCGTTTTGCGGACCGCTCCTACGTATGGGAAAAGGAGGAAAATCCTTGACCGGCCGTCCTGCAGAGTGATATGCTTTGCATATCGGCCGCAGATCTGCGGCTGCAGGAGGCCTTTAATGGAAGAATGGAAAAATCGACAGGATATCCCCTTTGTGACCATCGTGCTGGCTGCGGCCAACGTAGTTTTCTTTCTGCTTCTGGAAATCACCGGGAGCACGGACGATGGTCTTTTTATGCTGCAGCATGGGGCGCTTTATGGCCCGCTGGTGCTGGAGGACGGAGAATATTATCGCCTGTTTACTGCTATGTTTATGCACTTCGGTGCTTCTCATCTGATGAATAACCTGCTGATGCTGATGGTTATGGGATCGCGCCTGGAACAGGCAGTGGGGCGAATCCGCTATCTGATCTGTTATCTGGTGAGCGGCGCAGCAGCCAACCTGTTTACTGTCTGGTTTTATGAATGGCGAGGGATCGACGCCATCTCTGCCGGTGCCTCCGGAGCCCTGCTGGGTGTCTGCGGTGCGCTGTTCGGCTGTGTCCTCAGAAAGAACCGCCGGCTGGATGTGGACGGACGGCAGATGCTGATTCTGATGGCGTTTACCCTGTATTCGGGCTTTGTCAGCAGTCAGACCAATAATGCAGCCCATATCAGTGGAGCATTTTTCGGATTTTTGCTGGGGCTGATCCTGGGAAAAGGGGACAACGATGCCCGGTCTGCAACTTTTCAAAATTATAGTTGACGTTTCCCCGCCTGCAAGGTTATAATGTCATGAGCGCCCGTGAAAACCATGGTTTTTGGCGGGATTTAGGGAGGGATGACTCATGGCAGAAAGAAATATCATGACCCGTGCCGGCCTCAAAAAAATTGAGGATGAACTGGAATATCTGAAACTGGTCAAGCGCAAAGAGGTCGCGGAAAAGCTGAAAGAAGCAAGAGCTCAGGGCGACCTTTCCGAAAATGCGGAGTTTGACGCCGCAAGAGACGAGCAGCGGGACGTGGCTGCCCGTATTGAAGAGCTGGAAAAGCTGCTGAAGGATGTAGAAGTGGTAGATGAAGAAGAGGTCACCAGTGACTTCATCAGCATCGGCTGCCACGTAAAGGTACACGATGTAGAGTATAATGAGGATATGGAATTCTACATTGTTGGTTCCACAGAGGCCAACAGCCTGGCCGGAAAGATTTCCAACGAATCTCCGGTAGGCAAGGCTCTGATTGGGAAAAAGGTCGGCGATACGATTGCCGTGGAAACACAGGCCGGCGTATCCACCTTCCAGGTACTTGAAATCCAGAAAGCATAAACGTTTTGACAGCCGGATCTAATTCCGGCTTTCCGCTTTCCTACGGGAATCATTTTATGATGCAGGGGTAAAAACATTTGGCCCTGACACCATTCTTTTAAGGGAGAAATAACATGGCAGACAATCAGAACAGGCAGGAACCCAATTTAAACGAACAGCGCCGCATCCGCCGGGAAAAGCTGGCGAATCTGCAGGCAGAGGGAAAAGATCCCTTTCAGATTACCAAGGTTGATGTGACCCACCACAGCCAGGAAATCAAGGACCAGTATGAGTCCCTGGAGGGAAAGGTGGTCACGATCGCGGGCCGTATGATGTTCAAGCGTGTGATGGGCAAAGCCTCTTTCTGCCATATCCGCGATCTGCAGGGTGATATCCAGGCGTATATTGCCCGCGACTTTGTGGGAGAGGATTCCTACAAGGATTTTAAGAAGTATGATATCGGCGATATCCTGGCCATCACCGGCGAAGTGTTCACCACCAAGACCGGTGAGATTTCCGTGCATGCCACACAGGTCACGCTGATCTGCAAGAGCCTGCAGGTCCTGCCGGAGAAATTCCATGGCATGACCAACACCGACCTTCGCTATCGTCAGCGGTATATTGATCTGATCATGAGCGAAAAATCCAGAAACGTATTTCTGAAGCGCTCCCAGATCCTGAAGGAGATCCGCCGTTTCCTGGATGGCCGCGGTTTCATTGAGGTGGAGACCCCCATGCTGGTATCCAACGCCGGCGGCGCGGCGGCCCGCCCCTTCGAGACGCATTACAATGCGCTGGATGAGGATGTGAAGCTGCGCATCTCCCTGGAACTCTATCTGAAGCGCCTGATCGTGGGCGGTCTGGAGAGAGTGTACGAGATCGGCCGTGTGTTCCGTAATGAGGGCGTGGATACCCGTCATAATCCGGAATTTACCCTGATGGAGCTCTATCAGGCATACACGGATTACGAGGGCATGATGGAGCTGACCGAGAGCATGTTCCGTTATCTGGCGGAAACCGTCTGCGGCAGCGCGGTTATCAGCTACAACGGGACCGTCATCGATATGGAAAAGCCCTTCCGCCGTCTGACCATGATCGACGCCGTAAAGGAATATGCCGGTGTAGACTTTGCGGAGATCCGCACCGATGAAGAAGCAAAAGCCATCGCGAAGGAGCGCGGCATTGAATTCGAGGAGCGGCACAAGAGAGGCGATATCCTGAACCTGTTCTTCGATGAGTACTGCGAGGAGAAGATGATCCAGCCGACCTTTATTACGGATCATCCCATTGAGATCTCCCCGCTGACCAAGAAGAAGCCCTCCGATCCGTCTCTGGTGGAGCGCTTTGAGCTGTACATCTACGGCCGTGAAATGTGCAACGCCTACTCCGAGCTGAACGATCCCATCGATCAGCGTGAGCGCTTTGCTGCGCAGGACGCCCTTTCCGAGCAGGGTGACGAAGAGGCACAGCACACGGACGAAGATTTCCTGAATGCTCTGGAGATCGGTATGCCGCCCACAGGTGGTATCGGCTATGGCATCGATCGCCTGGTCATGCTGCTGACCGATTCCGAGGCTATTAGAGACGTTCTTCTGTTCCCGACAATGAAGTCCCTGAAGACTGGCAGCGAGGGAAATAACGCTGAGGACGAGGCGGATGTGACCGAAGCTGAGGAAGCTGCAGATGCCGTTTCTGCAGCACCGGAGACCACCGCTGCGGTACCTGCCATCGAAGGCATGCCGCTGATCTCAGCAGAAAAGCCGGATTTCTCCAAGGTGGAGACCGAGCCGCTGTTCGCTGATTTCGTCGATTTCGAGACCTTCAGCAAGTCCGATTTCCGCGCCGTAAAGGTACTGGAATGCGAGGCTGTGAAGAAGTCCAAGAAGCTCTTGAAGTTCGTCCTGGACGACGGAACTGACGAGAAACGCGTTATTTTAAGCGGTATTCATGCATTTTACGAGCCGGAAGAACTCATCGGGAAGACACTGATCGCCATCGTGAACCTCCCGCCCAGAGCCATGATGGGCATGGAAAGCAACGGCATGCTGCTCTCCGCCATCCACACGGAAGAGGGCGAGGAAAAGCTCAATCTGCTGATGGTAGATCCTCATATCCCGGCCGGTGCGAAGCTGTATTAATGGGGGGAGAGAACCTTGTGATATCTACTAATAAAGTAGATGAAAAATCACATCGTTTTTTCAATAGATATCATACAAGTCCTACATTTTGTACTACAAAAATTCCAATCCAGGTGCAGGCATATGCTGATATATGCATAGGGAGCGGAAACTACATCAAGCCAATAATATCAAAAGAGACTCTTCTTATGGGAATAATTCCCGGAAAGAGTCTCTTTTTGTTTTTTCGTAAGAAAATGATATTGGACGTCCCGGCCATGCATCAACCGATAGTTTCATCATTAGGAGAGGAGGTGAATAGAGATGTGCAGAGGTTAACTCTCAGGGACTGGAGGCGCAAAGGACCTAAGATATGGCGCTCCGCGTTCAGGTACTATGCTGAGAAGCTCGGAATGAAGGTGATAATAAACGACGAGGAGGTCATAGGGCAGCCTCTGCAGATATATCTGCCGGATTATCGAATGGCAATACACTTGCACCAAAAACGAGAGAGAAGGCGAAGGGAGGTGGCCAGGAATTGGTTGTGTCATATGGCTGGGATCCGGTTGTTCCGGATTATTCCCAGAGATACAGAGGTCTTTGATACATGCTTCCAGATCATTCGGGAAGATGATCAGCCGGATGCTCTGTCATTTACACTGTCTAATATTATGATGAACATCATCAATGATGAGACGGTTCCGTGGGATACGGGGATCCTTCATCATGAAGAAGGTGTGGATCTTATTCCAGCCAATATCGAATTATCCGGCTTGGAGGTATCGCTTTCCAATGTGATGAGCCGAGAACTGATCTTGAACGAGTTTATGAATCACAGAACGAATTTTATTATATAAGAACGCAGGCCGATATGGATGCGCTATGATGTTTCAGTTGACATTTAGTGAAATGACGTTATAATAAAATTACCTGATGGGTAATAATACATGGAGCGATGTGTGTGAAAATAAAATATGCAAATACTAAAACTGAAAAACAATG